>JANYKK010000211.1 GCA_025361585.1 Methylobacter sp.
CCGGCCTGCGTAGCGATGGCAAGATCATACTGCCTGAATAATTGCCTAAATAATTGCCGGTAATCGGCGAACTTGGGACGGTTAGGCGTGGTAATAATACGGTTAATATCAGGATTGCCCTCAAGCATGGCAGCCGTATTACGAAACACCAGCACATCAAGCCGTGCTTCGGGATAAGCCTGCCGCAACGAGCGAATAAGTGGCGTTGTCAGCAACACATCACCGAGATAGCGCATCGCGATGACTAAGATTCTTCTCGGCTTGGCTTTTAAGGATGGTTGCTTGTTATTCATTTATCAGGCAGAAGAAAGTGGTAGCAAATAGTGCTGAGCAAGGCACTGGACAGAATGATCTACGGTTGTTTTTCCACTCCCTGCCGCCCACTCGCCGCCAATCAGCTGCTTATCGGAAACTATTCGTTTTCAGCGCCCTGATAAGCATTTTTCCGCAATTTGCCGGATATGAACCAGTCACGGGTATTCTTTGCCCCTTTTAATACCGGCGCAGCTCCACCCATAGCCACAGCATCGACCAGACAATACCAGGCAGCGACACCGCTGGGCGGGTTTCCCTGAGGCAAGCCCAGAACCGGATCGATTGCCGCCCATGTCCAGGTTCCTACAGCGGTGCCAATCAACTCCAACCATGTGGTAATAAAAAAAGCGGCCAGATAAACCATCGGTGAGCGGCCTTTAAACAGATACCCCAAAAAAACACAATACAATAAAGCGCCGACCGAATCGCCTTGGCTTGCGTAGCCGCTAATGCCCCAGACCGACCAGGCTCCGCACACCAATACCACCAATGCGGCAATTTCTCTGGCATAGCGCAGGAATAATCCGGAGCGACCCAGCGCAACTGCGGTTAAATAAACCATGCCGTGACCGGGCGGCACATAGGCTGGCACGTTCTCGAACCGATAGGTGTATCCGCCCATAAAAGGCGACGCGAAATGCTCGCCGATAGTCGCAAAAATAACGGCAATGACAACCTGCACCCTTATCTCCCTGTTTTCTCCAAGCAGCAAGCCGATCACAAACACCCAGGCACAAACACCGAGCGCATTTTGTTTTTCCAAGCTCGCATTTGCATCGCTGACCAGACAGACTGCCACGCAAAAAAAGGTAAACGCCGCTATAAAATAATCCCGTTTTCTATGGGCATAAACAGCGCTAACTTGTGGAAAATATCGCAGCACCATTACCTCTTTAAAGTTTAAATCTCTGTTTCTGCGGAGGGAGCAGCCAGTCCTGATAACGGCTCTGATTATCAATCAAAAACCGCGGGAAACTTTCATTAATTTCTTGAGCCTGAAAACGACTCTTAGGTTTATGGAAGTCCCGGCCATTATGTATCATCTTTAAAATGTACTCAGGATCCTTAAACTCGCGCTTGTTGTACTCTTGATGAGCCATGCTTTCAATTTTCTTGATAATATTTTCTATCTTGAACATCCATGTAAAATGCCAGCCGCCATTTTTAATCTTTTGCGTCCTAAATAACTTAAACAGCTTCCGGTTCAATGCACGCAGAAGGCCGGATGACTTATAAATGCGTACGCTGGTGGCGTTGCTTTTGAAAAAAGTAACAAAGTGCCGATAGGTAGTGACTTTAGAACCCGGCCAAAAACGAGATCCGCCTTCACCCAGCCACAGGTTATTTAAAAAATAACCGTAGCAATCCTGTTCAAAATCACCGCGCAGATACTTGGGATTATACGAAGCAATTGTTTCCGGCCGAGGGATTTCATCCAAATCAGAAATCAACACCCAATCATCCGGCTGAGCATCGGTCAGACCATTCTTTAAATAATTACGCTGATAGTTTTCGTTTTTCCAAAAATCATTTGGACCTGGCGGTTTGTGATCAACTATCAAATGCCGAATCTTGCTCATGTACTTAGCAAAACGCTCGGGCGAAAAATTGATGGGCTTGGGTTCACCGGCCTGTGTATAAGTAGCCTCTGAAATAACAAAGACATCAACGACATCCCATAAAGTCTCAAGCCGCAACTCAAGAATCATGTCCTCGTTAAAATAGCAAAAACAATCGTAGATTTTTGGTTTCACAGTCAGATTTCAGCAGGGCGCTTCCACAGCACAGACGCGCACAAAGCCGCAATCATCAAACCATAAAATGAATTGGTATATTTCAGGGTTAATACTTCCTGACTCATGCTCGTAATCGTCATGCCCATGACAAGGCACAGTCCCATCGCGCTGGCGCTTTTAACCCCCTGAATCGACGACTTAAGACCTCGCATAAAAACCACACCGGGTACAAAAAACTGCAATGAAACCGCAATGAATCCAAAGATTCCTGAGCGCAACATATTGGCAAGGTATTCATTGTGGGGCCCAACACTTCTTATCAAAGCGATAGATTCCTGAGAAAATGCAGATTGAATCTGTGGCATCAACAGCTGTGATTGATAGCCTAAATCGCCATAACCCCAAAATGGGCTTTGCTTGAATAGAATCCAAGACATTTGCCAAAATGAAAGCCTGAATCCTGCTGAAGTTTCAGTATTGGTCTTATTTAGCCACGAAGAAATTTCATAATAAATACTATTGACCCGGGCATGAAAAAAATCGATAGAAAAATAACATCCCAAGATCACCAACACACTGATAAAAGTAGAGACTAACAGCTCCTTTTTGCTTTTTGATTGCCAATAAATAGCAGCCCATAAAGTCAGCATGGCAGGCTCGGCAAGCCAGGCGCTCCGGGTCTGGGATTTCATTTCAAGATAGAACCCGGCCAAAACACCTGCATATTTCAAAAGCCTTAAAGCCAACCCATCCTTGCTGACGGCATCAATGGAAAACAGACATAGAAACGCCAATAGCATCGTATTTATGCCGATTGTATTGGGATCCACAAAGTAAGTAGAAAATCGCCCTCCCCATGCTTGCATTTGAATCGGATCCGAATGCACACATACCAAAAGGATCAGCAACGATAATGGGCAGACATATTGAAATACCTGAACAAAATCGATTTTTTTCTTCAGCAACAACAAAAAAACCGGTGCTGACAATAACATTCGCAATGGTCCGTCATAGGGCTTAAAAACGACATTTAATCTTAATAATTGACCGATCAAGATGGCCAAAAACCCCGATGCGAGCGCGATGATAACTGCCCACTCAGTGCCGCTGATATTTTTGATGTTCCATGCCGATCTTGGTAACCGAAAAAAATGCAATAACGCCAAACCGGATAGGATAATGGTTAACGTATTCGTCCACCCTCTTAATGTCAAATACAAGAGAGGAAAAAGCGCCAACACTGAAATAAGCAGGGCATTTTCTATCCTTGCTGATTGATCGTCATTAATTATAAAATTCGACTTCATATTGAAATTATTTTGCGG
>JANYKK010000295.1 GCA_025361585.1 Methylobacter sp.
TTCCTTAAAAACTTCAAACTCGATTTGATGCTGGGGTCGTTATTAAAACATCGGATGTCGATCAACCTGCCCAGTTCGGCCCAGCCGTAATCGGCTACCAGCTCCTTGAGTATCGTTTCCAAGGTAACGCCATGCAGCGGATTTCCCGGTTGTTGGTCACTCATGGCTAATCTTCATGCTCATAACGCCGTTGTATCGCCTCGTCTCGGGCATCATTGATTTCGCGCATGATGCTGCGAACATCCGCCACTTTGGTGCTGGCCTCAAACCGGCCGGTCAATTCGACTTGCGGCGTTAAATCGCCGCTCTCATAGAGCTTCCAGATCTCTTTGCCGTATTCGGTTTTGAGCAGCTCGGGCGCAAAGCGGCCGAAATAATCGGCCAAGTTGTCGACATCGCGCTCCAGCATCCGGGCGGCATTATTGTTCGCCGCCGCATCGACAGCCTGCGGCAAGTCGATGATGACCGGGCCGTTGGCGTCAACCAGGATGTTGTATTCGGAAAGATCGCCGTGCACCAGCCCTGCGCACAGCATCCTGACCACTTCCTTAATCAGCAAGCCGTGATATTCGAGCGCTTGCTCGCGGCTCAATTCAAGATCGTTAAGCCGGGGCGCGGCGCTGCCGTGTTCGTCGGTGACCAGCTCCATCAACAACACGCCCTCGACGAAGTTATAAGGCTGCGGAACGCGCACGCCGGCGGAGGCAAGACGATATAACGCATCGACTTCGGCATTTTGCCAAACTTCTTCCTGCTGCTTGCGTCCAAAGCGGGTGTTCTTTTCCATCGCGCGAGCCTGACGGCTGTTGCGCACCTTGCGCCCTTCCTGGTACTGGGCCTGCTTGTGGAAACCGCGCTGGTTAACTTCTTTATAGACTTTGGCGCAGCGGATCTCGCCTTCAGATAATACCACGTAAACAGCCGCCTCTTTGCCGCTCTTTAGCGGGCGAAGAACCTCGTCGACGAGGCCGTCCCGCACCAGCGGTTCAATACTTTTTGGAGTTTTCATAGCCGCCCTTAAACGCTACCTTGATAAAAGTTAAAAATATTAGCGGCCTTTTTCTTCGAAATAATCTTTGATCCGGTAATTCTTTTGTTCATATTTTAGTTTATTTTAAGATCTGCGGCATCGAAAGGATTAGCAATTTGCGTCACGTTGCAACCAAGCTAATACCCCTTTCCCTGCTACACGCCCCCCGGCAAAACAGGCGCTCAGCAAATAGCCGCCGGTTGGCGCTTCCCAATCCAGCATTTCACCAGCGCAGAACACGCCCGGCATTGCACGTATCATCAAACCCTCGTCGAGCGCCTCGAAGCTGACGCCGCCCGCCGTGCTGATGGCCTCATCCATCGGCCTTGCCGCCACCAGCTTAACCGGCAGCGCCTTGATAGCCTCAGCAAGGCGAAGCGGATCGTCAAAATCCTCTTTCGGCAAAACTTCCCTCAGCAAACCCGCCTTGACGCCGTCAATACCGATCCGTTTGCGCAGGTGATTAGCCATGCTGTGCTTGCCGCGCGGCGCTGAAATCCGGTCGACCAAAAACTGCTTGTCTTTGCCGGGAACCAAATCAAGATAAATCACTGCTGCCCCTGTTGCCGCAATCTGACAGCGCAACGGCGCGGACATCTTGTAAATCAAACTGCCCTCAACGCCATCGGCAGTCACAACCAACTCGCCCTGCCCGTGAAATTCAAAGCCGTCCAAACCGGTAAAAGACGCCAGCACCGGCTTCAACGGCTGCCCGGCAAAACGGCTCTGAAAAAACTCGCTCCAGCCTACATCAAACCCGCAGTTTGACGGCTGTAACGGCTCAACCTGAACCCCGCGCTGAGCCAGCAGCGGCACCCATGCGCCGGTAGAACCCAGCAGCGACCAGCTGCCGCCGCCCAAAGCCAGCACCACCGCATCGGCGCTGATCTTTTTCTCGCCATCCGGCGTTTGAAAGCGCAACATCCCATCGTCCCAGCCCAGCCATTGATGGCGCATATGAAAACTGACGTCATCCGTACGCAACCGATGCAACCATGCCCGCAACAAAGGCGCGGCCTTCATATCGGCAGGAAATACCTTGCCTGACGAACCGATAAACGTGTCAAAGCCCAACTCCTGCGCCCAAGCGCGTAAAGCCTCAGGGCCGAACGCATCCAACAGCGGTTTGATATGAGTTTGACGGGAACCGTAGCGGGACAAAAACTGATCGTAAGGCTCGGAATGGGTAATGTTCATCCCGCCTTTGCCCGCCATCAGGAATTTTCGGCCTACAGAAGGCATCGCATCGTAAAGATCGACCTTCACGCCCGCCTGACTTAACACTTCCGCTGCCATCAGTCCTGCGGGGCCGCCGCCGACAATCGCAACGGTTCGGTTCCCTTCCGTCTGCCCTGTTAAACTTACCGATGCGTTACTGATTGCCTTGCTCTCTACAATGAGTGAATTATTTTTCTATGGCTTGCAGACTATCTGCAAGCCGAACAACAACCATTATACAATAACATTTAGCCCCCTGAATCCATAAAATCGAACCCGTAAACCGATGTCCAATATTTTTGAAAACATACCCGAGCAATTGCCGGAAGAACTGTTTGAATGCCTCTACAAGCGGGATAGTGTTCGGATTGAGAGGATCGTATCCAAGGGCCATGTAACCCCGGAAGGACAATGGTACGATCAGGATGGGGATGAATGGGTGCTGCTGATTCAAGGACAGGCGATCATCCTTTATGAGAAAGACCGCCAAAGCTTTCATTTAAACGCCGGTGATTACCTGCTGATTCCCGCCCATACCCGGCACCGGGTTGAATGGACGCCGCCCGACCGCCACAGCATCTGGCTGGCGGCTCATCTGCGCTGAGGCAACATACAACGCCGGCCTATAGAGTCTGCGAAGGTATTATGCAAATCACGCTAAAAGCATTATTCACCACGAAGGCACGAAGGACACGAAGAAAAATAATTATTTATTTTCAATATATTGAATACTTCGCGTCCTTCGTGCCTTCGTGGTTATTCTTTAATTTTTTCTAAAAACGAATACTTTTACAGACTCTACAGCTTTCATACCCCTTTACTGCGGTTTTCCATGCGCCGCAGCAATTCAGTCATAATCAAGCGATACAGTTCATCGCCCAGATATTTGTCCTCGACGCCGCTGTCAATATTCGGATTGTCATTGACTTCAATCACATAGCCTTTGCCGTCTTTTTCCTTGACGTCCACGCCGTACAAGCCGTTGCCTATCGGTTGCGTCGCTTTTAACGCGGCATCCAGCACGGCCTTAGGAACTTCAAAGGTCGGTAAGGTAGCAAAGCTGCCGGTGTCGATTTTGCTGCCGCCGTGACGGTAAATCTGCCAATGGTTTTTGACCATGTAATAGCGGCAGGCGTATAGAGCCTTGTTATTGAAGACCCCAATACGCCAATCGAAATCGGTATAAAGAAATTCCTGCGCCAACAGCAATGCGGATTTTTGGAACAGCTCTTCCACTTTAAATTCCAGCTCTTTCCGGTCATTGACTTTAACGATGCCGCGGGAAAAAGAGCCGTCCGGGATTTTTATGACCACCGGAAAACCTGCTTCCGCTTCCACCCTGTCCAAATGGGCGGCATTGCCTTTGTGCAGCAGCCAGGTCTTGGGCGTAGGCACCTTATGCGTACGAAACAGGTCGGCCAGATAGACTTTATTGGTGCAACGCAACATCGAAGTCGGATCGTCGATGACCACCAAGCCCTCGGCCTCGGCTTTTTTGGCGAAACGGTAGGTATGGTGATCGATGTTGGTGGTTTCGCGGATGAATAAGCCGTCAAACTCGGGCAGGCGCACATAATGCTGCTGCGTTATCAGTTCTATTTCAATACCCAGCTGCCTGCCGATTTTGATGAACTTTTTAAGAGCCCCCATATTGCTTGGCGGCAATTGTTCTTCCGGGTTGACCAGTATCGCAAGATCGAACCGCGCAGCTTTTCTGGCGCGCCCCTTACGCCAAACCTTGGTGCTGAATTTATCCAGCGCATCGGCAAAAATGGTTTGCATCGGATCATCCAGATGTCGATGCGATACGGCTTTTAAACCGATGATTTCCCATTGCTGCTTGCAGCGTAACGTCACTTCCAGAATCGGACAGGAAAAGCGTTCAAACAGCTGTCTGGTGAGTTCCTGGAAAGCCGGATCAGGCGTGGTGCCAAAATAACTCATCAAAGTTATTTCTCTGTCCTTGTCGGTACTCTTAAATGTGCGTTCCAGCGTCTGCGACAAGTCGTCAAGCTGTAGCCGATATAGCGCTTTTTTGCCCAGATCGTTCAGTACCTTAACCGAAGGAATAACATGATGCCCCCTAGCCTCGGCCAACAACGAGCAGTAATAGCCGTCAGAAAGATAGCGGTAACTGCTGCAAAGATTGATGATGCGAACCCGTTGCTGCGACTCCCCCTGCTCGGTCGCAAGGTAAGTTTCAAAAGTGATGACTTGGTCGCTGGGATAATAGGGATTCCAGTCGGAAAGATCGTCAACCACCAGAAGGGTACGCGCCATATCAAAAGTCCTTTAGTTAAGATAAGGGGTAATTCTGTAACCTGCCAGTTGTTTGCACAAGGAGTTTTTATGGGTATCGAAAAATATTTCATGATTAACTTAACTGGGGCTATGCTTAAGCTTGGTAGGGTACGCATCGCGTACCTTTTT
>JANYKK010000317.1 GCA_025361585.1 Methylobacter sp.
ATAGTTCGCTCAGCCGCAAACCGGATGAATAGAATAACTCGAACATAGCCAAGTCGCGGATTTCCAGCAACGAACTTGCTCCGGCCTCCAGCAAACCGGTTAGCTGGTCGACATCCAGGGTTTTAGGCAACTTCCTGGCTTGTTTGGGCGCTTTAATATGCTGGGCAGGATTAGTGTCGGTCTGGCCTTTTTTTAACAGGTAGTTGTAAAAACTACGAATTGCAGACAACTCACGTTGCAGGCTTTTGCTGCTCAGGCCTTTTCGATGCCGACCGGCTATATAAGAGCGAATATCGGTGTGCTTCAGGTCGGCCCATTGGGCTATGGCCTTGTCTGCGCAATAACGGGACAAGTGCTTAATATCCCGCTGATAATTTTTTACGGTGTGTTCCGAGGCCCTGACTTCAATGGTAAGCAGCTTAAAAAAGTCTGCCAACATCAGTTCGGCATCGGGATGCATCTTATGATTGCTGCTGCAACAAAGTGATCAGCCGGGTGCCGATGATTTCGCACATCTGGTTTAAAAACAGGTTGCCCATGCTGTAATGAAACCGGCCTTCTTCCCTGCTGCCGATGGCTAAAATGCCTTCCAATTCGGTAAAAGCCAGTGGAATGATGGCGCAGGATTTCACCTCAAACGCCGATTCGCCAAATAACACTCTGGCTTGTGCCATGGTCGGGCGACCGCATTTGGGCTGACCACTAGCCAATTCACTAGCAAACGGTTCCAGATCTTTGCTACCCGGCTCAATAAACAAGTTGGTAATAGTGGCGTCTGGATTATGCTTGATGATGCGCACCGCAACAAAGTCGATCAAAAAATATTCCGACAGCACGGTATCGAGATTGGCAACCGCTTCTTCCAGCGTTGTCGCATCCAGCAGCGCCAGAGTAAGCTTGTGCATACGGTTCAGCGAGGTATCGTTGTCCCTGGCTATCTCAATCAGCGCCGTGAGCTGGTTTTCCATGTCATGATGCCGACTTCTGAACAACTCAAGCTGCTTTGAAATCAGCGAAACCGCATTGCCGGTGGGATGCGGAATACTCATGTGTTCCAGCAAATTTAAGTGCTCATGGAAAAACTCAGGATGTTTTAGCAGATAGTCTTCAACCTGGGCTGAAGTAAGTTCAGTGGTTAATTCGTTCATAACGTGATTTGTCCTTCAAAAACAGAAGTAGCTGGCCCCGTCATTAGAACCGGTTCGCCGCGCCCAAGCCAATTGATGGTTAGCGTCCCGCCGGGCAGCTCGACACTGACTGTAGAATCCAGCAGATTTTGCTCAATGCCGATGACCACGGCAGCACAAGCGCCGCTGCCGCAAGCCAGAGTCTCAGCCGCGCCACGTTCATACACGCGCAGCTTGATATGTTGACGGTCAATGACTTGCATGAAACCGACATTAACCCGTTCCGGGAAAAAAGCATGGCTTTCCAGGGCTTCGCCTAATTCCGCCACCGGCGCGGTTTTAATATCCGAGACTTGAATAACGGCGTGTGGATTACCCATCGAAACAGCGCCAAAGGCCTTTTCAGTATCGCCCACCCGCACGGTATAAAAGCGGGATTCTTCTTCGGCCAGCAGCGGAATTTCAGCGGGGGCAAATCTTGGCGTGCCCATATTGACGGTGATTTGATTGTCATCATCAAAGCGCAGTAACAATTGACCAGAATCGGTATCGACGCGGATCTCATCTTTATCCGACAGTTTTTTATCGCGTACAAAACGGGCAAAGCAGCGCGCCCCATTGCCGCATTGAGCGACTTCGCTGCCGTCCGCATTAAAAATCCGGTATTTGAAATCGGCATTGGCGCTTACCGCCTTTTCGACCAGCAATAGCTGATCGAAACCTATGCCAAAGTGCCGGTCGGACATCCACCGGATTTGCTCAGACGTTAAAGCGATGTGCCGACTGATCGCGTCAATGACCACAAAATCATTCCCGAGGCCGTGCATTTTAGTGAAGTTGATCATTTATGTTGGTGTCTTAGCGGTGGGTTTCTATAAAATTTCACGGTAACAAATGCTCGCCCGCCCACAGCTGGGCAAGCGTTTCTCTTTCCCTGATTACGTGCAAACTGTTCCCATCAACAATCAATTCAGCCAAACGTGGCCTTGAATTATAGTTTGAACTCATGGTAAAGCCATAGGCACCGGATGAACGTATCGCCAGCAAATCGCCCTGGGTAATTTTAAGCGGACGCTCTTTACCTAAAAAATCACCGGTTTCGCAAACCGGACCGACGATATCCCAGGTTGCTTCTTCTGCGCTACTTTGCTGATTTACCGGAATAATATTCTGCCAAGCGCTGTATAAAGCCGGACGCACCAAGTCATTCATGGCTGCGTCAACCACGGCAAAGTTCTTATTAGCCGTCGGTTTCAGGTACTCGACCTGGGTCACCAGAATACCGGCATTGCCGACGATAGCGCGGCCCGGCTCCAACAAAATCTCAAAATCTGTTTTGCCCAGCCGCGCTAAAATCGCCTGAATATATTCGGCGGGCTCTGGCGGCTGTTCATCTTTATAACAAATGCCCAAGCCCCCGCCCAGATCCAGGTGATGCAGCTTAATCCCTTCGGCTGCAAGCTCTGCAACCAAATCAATAATCTTATCGAGAGCATCCAAAAATGGCCGGGTTTCAGTCAGTTGCGAACCGATATGGCAATCTATGCCGATCACGCTGATATGGGGCATAGCCGCCGCACGGCGATATTCAATCAACGCCTGCTGGATGTCTATGCCGAACTTGTTTTCCTTTAAACCGGTAGAAATATAAGGGTGGGTCTTAGCGTCGACATCAGGATTTACCCGGAAAGACACCGGCGCGATAACGCCCAACTGCCCTGCCAACCGGTTAATCCGATCCAGCTCGCCGCTGACTTCAACATTAAAACAGCGTATGCCGATTTTTAAGGCCGCCAGAATTTCATCTTCGCGTTTGCCGACCCCGGAAAACACGATTTTTTTAGGGTCGCCGCCTGCGGTAATCACCCGTTCCAATTCGCCCAGAGACACAATATCGAAACCCGAGCCCAGACGGGCCAACAGATTGAGTATCGCAATATTGGAATTAGCCTTGACCGCATAACAGATCAAATGCGCTTGATCGCCGAAAGCTTGGTCGAAAGCCTTCCAGTGCCGCTCCAGCGTAGCTCTGGAATAGATGTAACAAGGGCTGCCGTATTGACAGACGATGTCGGAAACAGCAACATCTTCGGCAAAAAGCTCGCCGTTCCGGTAATTAAAATAATCCATGATTATTTGGTTTTTTCGGGTTTGGCTTCTGGTTTTGGCGCTACTTCCGGCTCTACATGAATCGGTGCCGCCTGCCCCGGCAAATATAGCGGCCCGGGTTGTCCACAGGCCACTAAGCTCATATTTAGCAGCAAAAACAGTAATAATTTATAGCGTTTCATCGTGCGTTATCATAAAACATTGTTGGAAAGCATGACTGTAGGGGGCGACTGGCCGGTCGCCCCCTACAGTCATAACAAGAATAGCCGATATAATAAGCCGAATTGCAAAAAAAGCCATTAGAAATGCAGTAACAGCGGTGATTTGCTCTGATTTAAAGCCGCCACATGGTCTTAAACTGTTTACTGCTCAAAAAGCTAATAACACTAGGTTATTCATTTAATGAATATAATTTGAATTCGATAGCTAAACCTAACCAGATCACGCATTCATAGCGGATAAATCAGCCGACAAAGCCCACATGTTTTTATTAAACCTGCCGGATTTAAGTGCTATCATTTTGCACAAACAAAACCGGACAGGCCGCGCTATCATGACAAAATCCCACTCCACCCCACAGCTAATAACCATTGAAGACACCAAACAAACAAATGCTCACATCCTGGATGCTTCACATTGGGGCGAGGATTTTACCTGGGAGCAATTACAAACCATCAGCCCTTATTTTAGGCCTTACTCCGCATCAAAAGGCACGGTGATTTATCAAGAAGGCGAAGTAGGCGCCTCAATGGCGATTATTGTTCAGGGATCGATCGGCGTTTACAAAAATAACAAACTGATTTCGACCTTGCGAGTTGGACGTACTTTCGGTGAAATGTCGGTTATTGATACGCAACCCCGATCAGCAACTGCCCGCGCAGAAGCGGAAACTGTTTTTCTGTCAATGGACAAAACCGATTTGATGACCTTGGTTAACAGGCACCCTAATCTGGCATTTAAAATTGTTTGGAATATTTCCCGTGCATTAAGCCAGCGACTTAGACTTACCAGCTCACAATTGTCGGAATTTCTTGATTCCAATGAAATTTGATCGTTAGCGTATCTCAAGCTTGGTTGATGCGGCGCTTCATCGAGCAATCGCCGCAGGTCTGGCTTGAAATGTGATTGTACTTAAGCATCCGTAGACGCCTCTTTTAAATCCTTCGAGGGAGAACCCAAATGCCGTCATGGCTCATCTTCGTGATTATCGGTGTTATCGGCGGCATCGCGGCGGGGTTCTTCGGCATCGGTGGCGGCATCGTCATCGTGCCGGCGCTTATTTATTGGGCCGGATTCTCGCAGCACATGGCGACAGGAACGACGCTTGCGTTGCTGCTCCCGCCCGTCGGACTCGCCGCGGCATTCGAATATTACCGGCACGGAAACGTAGATATAAAGGCTGCCGTCATTTTAGCTGCGACCATGTTCCTAGGCTCGTGGGTTGGCGCTTACTTCGCGAACCAAATGGCAGGGCCGCAGCTTCGCCTGATCTTCGGCCTCTTTGTTTGCGGTCTAGGCGTGTATCTTGTTTATGGCGCTTGCAAGCGGCTTGGGTGGATTTAACGGGATTTATAAAACTAGTGTCTAATTGCATTAATACACGCCTGTATTATACTTACTCTAATCTTGTTGAGATTGGAGTGGACCATGTCACGAAAAGCGCTATCAGTTAGTAGCACAGCGAAAGAGATGCAGGAGCTTAAGCGACTGAGCAAT
>JANYKK010000341.1 GCA_025361585.1 Methylobacter sp.
AAATACGCGCCCACCAGATTAATATTGCTTGCAATGGTTTCTGCTGCGTCAAAGTTAACGTCATCGCCTTCATCGGGCGGTACGTCTGCGACCCAATCTTCCAAATGAAACGTAAACAACGTCTCCTCGCTTTTTATTGTCCCGGTTTGCGAATCGGGATCATAAGTTTCAATCTGTCCAATCATCTCTCTACCTTTAAAATTAGGACGGCCTATATTGGCCGCCATTTATAACCGCAAGGGGATCCTCATTCATCATGCAAGCGTACGGCCAGCACATCACACCGCGCGTGATGCAGCACCCCGTTTGCGGTCGAACCCAGTAACAGGGCGAAACCATGTCGACCATGCGAGCCGACTACGATTAAATCCACCTTGTTTTCTTCAGCAATCCTGATTATTTCCAATTTAGGGCTGCCCATTTCCATCCACCGACAGTCTTCAGCAATATTCAGCTTTTCAGCCAGCTTGGCCAGCCTCTTTTTTGCTGCGGCCATTAACTCGGCAGTTAAATCGAGGTCAAAAGGGATGGTCGAACCATAAGCCGCATCGGTAATCAGCAAGTTGTCCATTACATGCACAATGCTCAGTTTTGCCTGATATTTATCGGCCAAATCCCTCGCTCTGTCGGCAACAGCCTCGCCGTGCTCGGAAAAGTCAGCCGCCAGTAATATATGTTTATAGCTTTCCATGATGCCTCCTATTTAACGCCAATAACATCAGGAAACAATAACGCCATTACCTGATAAGTTCCCAGTATATATAAAAATGCCAAGCCTAAACTAAAAGTCCAGCTTTGTTCCAGCGCATGGCGAATGATATGCCCGGTAACCGCCCAATGCCAAATCATTAACGCGATTGTGATGACAAACGCTAATAACGCGCCGGTTCCGATCATCATGGACGCGATGCCCGGCAGCGCAAAAAAGCTGATCAATGCATCGGTACCCAGCAAGGCGATAGCCGTTTGTACAAACCGCTCCCACTTTCGCGCCAGGTATAACATCAGCCAACTGAATCCGACAACCAGCAAGGCTCCGACAATAGCCTGTAGCACCGAGTTAAGCCAATCCGTATGGATACTTAGCATTAAAAAGCTGACGCAGACATCAACCAAGACCAACACCCGCAACAACCAAACGGAAGGCGGCAAATTCTGCGGGCCTTTTTTAAACAGGCAAATATCAAGCAGCAGTTTTATGATTTCAAACATGATTTTTCCCTGTTAGCGGGCGACCGACCGGTCGCCCCTACACCTATTTAACCGCCTCAATCTTTTCCTCAGCCTCCATCCAGGCAGCTTCGGCCTCATCCAGCGCCTTGTCGATCTTCACTTTGCGTTCGAGCAGTTTTTTCAACTGTTCTTTTTCCGATTCGGCATAAATGGCAGGATCGGCTAGCTGATGCTCAAGCTGCCGTTGCTCATTATGATATTTTTCAACGGCGGTTTCAGCTTTTTTCAGCGTATCGAATAAGGGCTTATGTTTTTGCCTGCGTTCCGCATCGAGCTTACGCTGGTCTTTGCGCGATACCGTCTCTGCACTATCAACAACGGTTTTTTCCTCGCCTTTTTTCTGCTCGGTCAGCCACATGCGGTAATCGTCAAGGTCGCCATCGAAGGGCTGCACCTTGCCGCCGGACACCAATAATAATTGATCGGTTACCGAGCGCAACAGATGCCGGTCATGCGAAACAACCACTATTGCGCCTTCATAATCTTGCAAAGCGACGCTTAAGGCATGGCGCATTTCCAGATCCAGGTGGTTGGTCGGTTCATCCAGCAGCAATAGGTTCGGGTTTTGATAAACCAGCAGCGCCAAGACCAGCCGCGCTTTTTCGCCGCCGGAAAAGGGTTTGACGGCTTCCAGCACCTTGTCGCCGCGAAAATCAAAGCCGCCCAGAAAATTGCGCAAATCCTTTTCGGTCGCCTGCTTGTCCAGTTGCTGCAAGTGCCACAAAGGGCTTTCATCGACTCGCAACTGCTCCAGTTGGTGCTGGGCAAAATAGCCGACTTTTAACGCTTCCGCCTCCTGTCGTTTACCGGATAACGGCAGCATATCGCCAGCCAGCACTTTAATGAGGCTGGATTTGCCCGCGCCATTCGGCCCGAGCAGCCCGATACGGTCTCCCGGCGATATGGATAATCCCGCCTGCTTGATGATGCAGGTTTGGCCGTAGCCAATATCGGTCTTGTCCAGCGTCAATAACGGATTAGGCATTTTTTCCGGCTTGGCAAAGCTAAAATCGAACGGCGAATCGACATGCGCCTGTGCAATCAATTCCATGCGCTCCAAGGCTTTGATCCGGCTTTGCGCTTGCCGGGCTTTAGTCGCCTGCGCCTTGAAGCGGTCGACAAAGCTTTGCATATGGGCGATTTCCCGCTGCTGCTTGAGATAGGATGACTGCTGTTGCGCCAGCTTTTCGGCGCGCATCCGTTCAAAAGCCGAATAATTGCCGGTATAAATTTCGGCCTTATTCTGCTCGATATGCACGATGTGGTCGGTGATGGTATCGAGAAAATCCCGGTCATGGGAAATCAGCAACAAGGTGCCGGGGTATTTGCACAGCCAGTCTTGCAGCCAGATCACCGCATCCAAATCGAGATGGTTGGTGGGTTCGTCCAGCAGCAACACGTCCGAGCGGCACATCAAAGCCTGCGCCAGATTAAGCCGCATCCTCCAGCCGCCGGAGAACGAGTTGACCGCATTGGCTTCCTGGTCGGCGGAAAAGCCCAATCCGTTCATTAACCGAGAAGCCCTGGCCTGTGCGGTATAACCGCCGATTATATCTAAGGCGGTATGCAATTCGGCCTGTTTCAAGCCGTTGTCGGCCTGTTCGGCGGCAAGCAAATCGGCTTGCAAGCGCCTTAACTGCCGGTCGCCGTCAATGACGTAATCAATCGCAGCGCTGGAAACGGCTGGCGTTTCCTGGGCGACGTGGGCGATTTCCAACCCCGGCGGCATCGAAAAATCACCCTCATCCAGATGCAGTTCATCCAGAACCAACGCAAAAAAACTGGACTTGCCCGCGCCGTTTGCGCCGGTAAAGCCAACCTTCTGGCCTTTGTGAATGGTGAAAGAAGAATCGGCAAACAACACCCGCGCGCCGCGGCGCAGGGTTATATTTTTAAAATTTAGCATTGAGGCTCAAGACAAAAGGTGGGAGGCTTGTAGGATGGGTAGAGCAACGCGAAACCCATCGCATAGGTTGAGATCGATTATGATGGGTTTCGGCTACCCATTCTACCCGCTAAAATTTAAGCGCCTCGGCAAACGCCAGAAATAGTATATTCAATATCGCCAAGCCGATTAACAGATAAATCGTTATCTGCATTCCCAGCACTCTTTTTGGGAGATTATTTGCGGAAAGTCCCATAGCGTGAAGTATGCGGCCAATTAATAGCGTCGCTCCCAATACATGGACCAGCATTGTCGGAGCGCCGTTCAATTCCAGCGTTAATAAAAGCAACAGTGTTATCGGAATGTATTCCACGGCATTGGCATGGGTGCGAATGGCTAACTGCAACTCTTCATTCCCTCCATCGCCAACGCTGACCCGATTCTTTCTACGCAGTTTTATGACCGAAAGAGCGAGCTTTACTATTATCAAAGCTGAGAGCGATGCATAGATTGACGTAATCATGCCTAAGCCGCCCGCTCAATCATCTTATCCGCCTGCTCGGCAAATTGCTCAAGATTGCCTTTTTTAACGGTTTCTACCGGAATAACCAGCGCCGTGCTCAAATTGATATAGATGTAAACATAGCGTTTGCCGTATTCCACCCTGACCAAATCGCCCCAGGCCATTTTATGCTTGCCGCTGGGCGATTTTTCCAGCAGATAAGCGGGATTGGCGGGGTCTATGGTCAGCGTGTAAGTGCCGAACATATTGATTTTTTCTTTGGCGGTGTAATTTTTAAGAATCTGTCTGCGCAAATCCAGCATCATGATTTTCGGCGACAGCAGCGCCCAGAGCATCGCAATAACAACGATGTATCCCGACGATTTCATGTCTCCGTAATAAAAATAATAAAACGAACCGATCAGCGCCATGATGCCCGGTACTATCCAGCGGTTTTTCCGGATGTTGTTTTGTATCTCTTCATTTCTCATGAATTGCATTTCATTAAAATGGATTAAATCTTCTTCGCGGAATTCGTATTCAATTTCAAACATGTTATTGATCTTGGTAAATAGTTATAAAAAGTAACTACGCAGACGTAGGTACATAAAATTCTAATGCATTTTTATCGTTGCATGGGCGCTACGCCTGAACAGATTGGACAATGTCAGCATTGCCGTCCTGAAATAGCCGTGTATCGCCACTTGATGCATTTTATACAGCGACAGGTAAACCACTCTGGCGATAAAGCCGCCGACGCTGACCGAACCCATCAAATTGCCCATCAGATTGCCGACCGTGGTGTATTTGCCCAGCGCAACCAGAGACCCGTAATCAAGATAGGCATATTTTACCAGATTGCCGCCTTGCAGCCGGTTGATTATCGATTTGCTTAGCGTCGAGGCTTGCTGATGCGCCGCTTGCGCCCGCGGAGGCACATTGCCGTTGTGGCCCGGCCATGGGCAGGCGGCGCAATCGCCTAGCGCAAAAATGTCATCATCGCTGGTTTTTAACGTCTCATCGACCACCAACTGATTGATCTTGTTAACTTCCAGGCCGTCCAGGTCTTTCATCCAGTCCGGCGCCTTAATGCCCGCCGACCAGACTTTAAGATCTGCCGGTATTACTTCGCCATCGTGGGTATGAATGCCCTCTTTGGTGACTTTAACCACCCGGCGACCCAGTTTAAGGTCGACGCCCAACTTAACCAGCTGCTGCTGCGTTGCTTGGGCTAATTTGCCCGGTAATGCCGGCAACACCTGGGTTGCCGCCTCGATAATAGTGAGTTTCACATCGCTGGACTCATCCAGTTCGTAAATCGCCAATAGATGAGCTACTTCGTACAATTGCGCCGATAACTCGACGCCGGTGGCGCCCGCGCCAATGATAACGATAGACAAGGACTTGCCTGTCTTACCGACATGACTTTTTTTAATATACGATTCAACCAGTTGCTTTTGAAATTTGAACGCCTGCACGGTAGTATCCAAAAACAGACAGTGTTCTGCCGCACCCTTAATACCAAAAGTGTTGCTGATACTGCCGACCGACATCACCAGCGTATCGTAACTGAAAGTGCGTCTCGGGATTAACTCTTCGCCGCTGTCGCTCAGCGTGGGGCTGACATAAATTTCCTTTTTCTTCCGGTTCAATCCTTCCATCTTGCCCAGCCTGAAGCGGAAATGATTGCGATAGGCCTGGGCCAGATATTCAATCTGCTCGGATTCATCCAGCGTACCGGCGGCAACCTCGTGCAGCAACGGCTTCCAGATATGCGTCGGCGTGGCATCCAGCAAGGTCACTTCGGCCAGGCTTTTTTTGCCTAATTTATGTCCCAGACTAGTGGCAAGCTCAAGCCCTCCAGTCCCGCCGCCTACAATCACGATCTTGTGTTTTTTATTATTCTTGTCAGTCATCGTCACCCCCGCCAAAACATTATTTTTTATACCGGAAGCATTATAACGAATCGGTTACGTTATGACCGATTTTACTCAGTCTTGTAGGGTAATGCAGGAGCAATTACAGAGGGGTAAAGTATTTATGGGGGTCGTTATTCAATCACAGAGCCGAATCTTTGAAGTCAGCGGAAAAAGTGTATTGAGTTTGTTGGGATAAGGCAGGGAGGGGGATGCCCGGTGTTGTCACCGGGTATTTTGTCGTTTAACCGGGATCAGTTAACGACACGGTGTCCGCGGTTTCTCATGCAGTTGGAATAGGCTCTTTTGTAGGTCGCTTCGCTTTCAAAACCTTGTTTAGCGCCGCCGCCGATACCACCGGCTGCCGCACCTATCGCTGCGCCTGTTCCGGGGCTTCCTGCGATTGCACCTATTGCCGCACCGCCGGCCGCCCCGATCAAGCCGCCTACGCCCGCACCGATGGCGGTTTCTTTTGCTGTACCGCCTGAGGCATGGCTCGCCAAGTCTCTGCACTCGGCCATATCCTGGCTGACCCGATGGGCATTAGGATCGCCATAGGTATCGACGGTTGGCGTCCATCCGCCTTGGCTGTAGCAACCTGAGATTAATGCGCTGCCGATAAAAACGATGCTGATTGTTAGTTTTTTCATATTGATCACCTCTAGTAAAGTTATTTCCCTTCAGAATACTTCATTTTGTATGAATAAAGTATGAACACCATAACACTATTAGCCTGGAAAAATCTGTCGGCATTTTACAAATGATTTTATGATAAAGAATCCAAATCCTTCAATCAATAAGTAGTGTCACTAATCACGCCCACTACTTACGTTGGCTTGTTGTCATCAAAATTTCCTAAAAGGTTCTTATACTTCTTCACCGTCTCAATCATTAATGGGACAATACCTTGCATTGACCTTCCCGGATAAAACTAAACATGTCGACCAGCACCGTAAAAACCGTAGCCCATCCCACGCTTAGCATTCCCCGAGGCCATCGGGAAATCCCGTTCAACTACACATCCGCCGATGATTGGCAGGTGGTGTCCTTCCTTCTGGGTTCGGAGATTGCGCTGATTTTGGAAGAGTTGCGTGTCCGGCGAGTGACCGGGCGCTCCGCCCGATTGCTGATGCGTTTTTTCGGGGAGATTCTGATTTACCGCCGCAACCCGTATCTGTTTCAGGAGCTGGTGAGTTCGTCCAGCAGACGCAAGCGCATGTTTGAAAATGCCGAAAAACATCTGGGTATTATCGAACAGAATATCGGCGGCGAAGCCAGGGTGCATAAAGTATTGGTTGCATCCCGCCAACTGCTGAACGATTTTCGCAAGGACGTCGAAAAAGTGCCGGGTTTGCGTAGGCGTATGAAAAAAGAGCTGGGCGCTGTTGCCGGTGTTAACAACGTATTGTTCGACCCGTTCACACTGGTCTCTCATGCCACCGATGCGACTGACTGGCGTTTGTTTCTGCCTGTGGCTGTCGTAATGCCTGACAAGGAAGACCAGCTCGCGCCGTTGCTGTCGGCCATTGCCAAGATGGGCTTGAAAGCAGTGCCGCGCGGCGGCGGTACCGGGCTGACCGGCGGCGCGATTCCGTTACGTTCCGATTGCGTGGTGATTAATACCGAAAAGCTTGATCGCATTCGCGGCACGCGGGACATGGAGTTTAAGCTTTGGGATGGAGCGATTACCGTGGTGGCGCAGGTGCTTGAGCTTGAAGTCGGCGTGATTACCGAAAAAGCTCACCAATATGCAAGCAGTCGGGGTTTGGTGTTTGCGACCGACCCCACGAGTGCTTGGGCTTCCTCGATAGGCGGTAACATTTCCGAAAACGCAGGCGGCAAGTGCGCGGTGCGCTGGGGCACCTGCATCGACAACTTGATTTCTTGGCGGATGGCGATGCCCGGCGGCAAGCGTTGGGAGGTGCGCAGAATCGACCATCAGTTGCGTAAAATATTGCCGGAAGATAACGTGACTTTTGAGGTGTTCGATGAGAGCGGCGAGTCGATCAAAATCATTGTCTTGAAGGGCAGCGAAATCAGGAAAAAAGGCCTGTGGAAAGACATCACCAACAAGGCTTTGGGCGGCGTTCCGGGCTTACAAAAAGAAGGTACCGACGGCATTATCACTTCGGCGGAATTTATCCTGTATCCGAAATTCCAAGCTACGCGTACCATTTGCTTGGAGTTTTTCGGTCAGGATATGGAAGAAGCCAGTCGCGTGATTATTGAACTATCCAAGGCGTTTCCGTTTCCCGATCAAGGCGAAGATACCCTCGTGGCACTGGAGCATTTCGATGATGAGTATGTGCGCGCCATCGACTATCAGGTCAAGTCGGCCCGGTTCAAAACGCCGAAAGCCGTGCTTCTTATCGACGTGGCGGGGCACTCCGCGGAACAGGCGCAACGCGGCATCGATAAAATCCGCGCCATTTTGGATCAGTATCCGAACAGCGAACTTTTTGAAGCCCACGATGCGGCCGAGGCGGAACGGTACTGGGCGGATCGCAAAAAATTCGGCGCGATTGCCCGGCGCACCAATGCCTTTAAGCTGAATGAGGACGTGGTGATTCCGCTGGAAACACTGGCCGAATTTGCCCGTTTTATCGACGCGGTTAACGTAGAAGAAGAACGTTTCGCCCAGTTGAAATTCCTGGATCGGGCGGCGGCGATATTCTATGAGCCGCCGGTTGAAGACAATGCCGATTCGTTTTCGGCGAGAGCCGATGTGGCGCTGGAACTTTATGCGGTCGCCAAAAATGCGCTGGCGACAGCCGATGAAAAAACGCTACGCAGTTTATCGGTCATCAAAAGTTTTCGGAAGGAGTTCGCCGAGCTGGCGCGAGGTTTCCCCAAAATTATCGCGGCTGTAAAACTGGCTCATCAGGAAGTGCGCGACCGACGCATCGTGTTGGCGACTCACATGCATGCAGGGGACGGCAACGTGCATGTTAACTTGCCGGTGCTGTCCAACGACCGGGACATGTTGGAACGCTCGGGCGAAGTCATCGACCAAGTGATGTTCAAGGTGGTGGAATTGGGCGGCGTGGTGTCGGGCGAACACGGCATCGGCGTGACCAAACTCAAGTACCTGGAAAAAGAACGCATAGCCGAACTAAACGCCTACCGCAGCGAAGTCGATCCGTCCGGGCTGATGAATCCCGGCAAGCTGGATGATTTTGACGCACTTGAACATATCTTCACGCCGTCTTTCAACCTGTTGGGCTTGGAAGCTCGCATCCTTAGGCACGGCCAGCTGGAAGAGCTGGCCAACAAAATCGCCCATTGCGTGCGTTGCGGAAAATGCAAACCCGATTGCGGCGTTTTTCACCCTGCGGGCAGCCTGTTTTATCATCCGCGTAACAAGAATCTGGCGATTGGCGCGATTATCGAAGCCTTGTTGTTCGACGCACAGCGCGAATATTCGACAAAATTCGAACTGCTGCAATGGCTGGAAGAAGTGTCCGATCATTGCACCACCTGTCACAAATGCGCCAAACCCTGTCCGGTCGATATCGATTCCGCCGACGTATCGGTACTGGAGCGCCGCATTCTGGCCGACTGGGGTTATAAACGCACCGCGGCGGCGACCAAAATGACGCTGCGTTATTTGCACAGCGACTCGCCGGCATTCAATAAAGTGTTCCGTTTCGGCGTTCTTCGGGCCGGTTTTGTCGGACAGCAGCTGGGCGCGATATTAGCCAAGCCGTTGCAACCGAAAAAAGGCCAGTCCAAGCACTACCCGTTGCAACTGCTGAGTTCTCCGATGCCGACCGTGCCTGCACATACACTTCGCGACCTGTTGCCGGACTGCAAAGACGATCAGGTTTTGGTGTTTGAGCCCGAAGAAGAAGCCGAACGCACGGTGTTCTATTTTCCAGGTTGCGGTTCAGAGCGCATGGTATCCAATATATCAATGGCTGCCATCCATGTATTGATGGGCCTAAAAACCCGAGTGATATTACCGCCGCCTTTTTTATGCTGCGGATTTCCCGCCCACGCCAACGGCTTGGCCGAACTGCACTCGCAAAACAGTCTGCGCGTGACTATCCTGCTCAATCAAATCAGGGACATGTTTGCCCATCTGGAATTTGACGGCTGCGTGGTGACCTGCGGAACCTGCCGCGAGGGCTTAAACGAGATGGAGGTGGCCAAATTGTTCGGCGGCAGGCTGGTC
>JANYKK010000019.1 GCA_025361585.1 Methylobacter sp.
AAAATAGGCACCATGAATGAGTAGAAAATCCGTAAGGTCGCCCCGGACAGACCCGGCAATGCCGCCAACCAGAACAGCTCGTTGGTGGTGTATTTAAAACCTATACTGGGTAAATTAATTACCACGACGCTCCACACCATCCACACAGCAAATGCCAACAACAATGCCGGTATACTGATCCATAGGTTACGAGTAGCGATACGCTTGCCGGTCGTTTCCCAAAAGTCGTGGTCTTCCGGATTCCATTCGGTGAGCACCAATGTTGAGGGATGACTCAATTCCGGCAGATCAGTTGAAACTCTAGCCAATTCAGGAACAATCCGGCGTTCCATGCGTACAATGGAAAAATGCATCCAGGTTAGCGCAGTCGCCATCAATGCGAACAGCAACATGAAACAGCTGCTCCAGATACCGGTCAAATCGTTCAACATACCAAAGGTCAACGGCAACAAGAACCCGCCCAGACCGCCGATCATGCCCACGGCGCCGCCGACAGCACCGACGTTATCGGGATAATAAACCGGAATATGCTTGTACACCGCCGCCTTGCCGAATGACATGAACAGACCCAGCACCGAGACCAACAAGATAAAGCCCATCGGTTGAATCGCCAGACTAAAGGCAATATCGCCCTTGCTGCCGTGAACGATGTAATCCGTAGGCGGATAGGACAGGAAAAATGTACAGACAGTGGCAACAATAAACGTCCAGTACATCAATAACCGCGCCCCATAACGGTCGGACAACCAGCCGCCCAGCGCACGAAACAAACTGGCAAAGATGGAATACGCCGCAGCCAGCATACCCGCCGACTTAATATCAAAACCGTAAGCGCCGACCAGATAGCGCGGCAACCACAATGCCAATGCGACAAAAGCACCAAATACACAAAAGTAATACAGCGAAAACCGCCAGACCCGCATATCTTTCAACGGTTCCAGTTGTTTTATAAATGACTCAGGTTTGCTGCCAGACTCGCGGCGCTGTTTAAGCATTGGTTCATCATCGGTCACAAACCAGAAGATTGCCGCCATCAGCAGCAATGCCAACGCCCAAATTTGCGCTACGGCATGCCATCCGAATGCGACCATCACAAAAGGTGCGACGAATTTGGTCACCGCCGCCCCAACGTTGCCGAGGCCGAAAATACCTAATGCCGTGCCTTGCTTCTCTTTAGGGAACCAACGCGAAACATAGGCAATGCCCACCGCAAAAGAGCCGCCGGCAACACCGATACCAAGTGCTGTCACTAAGAACATGATATACGTTTCAACAGTGGTCAACAGCAAGGTGGCAATAGCCGCCGTCACCATCACCAGTACATAAACGATACGGCCGCCGTACTGGTCGCTCCAGATCCCCAACATAAGGCGGATTAACGACCCTGAAAGTATCGGCGTGCCGACCAGCAAGCCGAATTCAGTCTCGCTTAAATGCAAATCTTTCTGAATTTGTAATCCGATGATGGAAAAGATAGTCCACACTGCAAAGCAAGTGGTGAATGCTACCGTACTCGCGGTAAGAGCGCGTTTTTGTTGGGAGGAATTAATGTCTGACACGGTATTTCATCCTTTTGTTTTATTATTATTAATCCATACACTAACATAAAACATATGACGTTTAACACCTTAAAATATAACTTCTACTTACATCTTTAAGTGTGCTTGTATCCATATGAAAATTAACAAATAGTGCTATAATGACTTTATGTTATTTATCAATAATATGCTATTTATCAACAAAAGGAGGCTTCATGCCGAAGCAACAAAAAATATCACCATCCGGTGTCTTATCTGTAGTGTTGCTATCACTAGCTGCCGCCAGTAACCATGTATCCGCCGACACAACCGAATCGATTGAAAATGCGCTTAAGTTTGGCAATGGCGGCGCAGTCAAAATCGACACCAATTATCGTTATGAGAACGTTAACCAGGATGTGGTCACGACTCCAACGCTTGATGGCGTGCCCGCCGCAGCTCAGCCCAAAACCGCCAACGCCAACACCATACGCACCCGTTTAGGTTTGCTTTCGCCGGTATTTCACGGCTTGCAAGGTTATGTAGAATACGAAGGAACCCATGCGTTGCAATCGGACTACAACAATAATCGAGGCGCTCATTCTGAATATTCAGTCATCGCTGACCCCGGCTACAATGAACTTAACCAAATGTGGATCAGTTACGCTGGCGTTCCCGATACCGTTATTAAAGGCGGACGGCAACGCATCAAGTTAGACGACGACCGGTTTATCGGCAACGTCGGCTGGCGTCAGATGGAAACCACCTTCGATTCGGCTTTGATCACCAATCAATCGATCAAAAACCTGACCGTTAATGTCGGCTATATCGGCAATGTGCAAACCTTCACCTCCACGACTGAGAACATCAACGCACCGATACTCAACGCCAACTATAAGTTCGGCGAGTATGGCAACCTGATTGGTTATGGTTATTGGCTCGATTACACCGAGCGGGAGAATTATCAAAAATCAAGCCAGACTTACGGCCTACGCTTTATTAATAGTGATAAACCGAAAAAGTTCTATGACCATTACAGTCTGTTGTACACGGCTGAATGGAGTATTCAAAAAGATTATTTGCATAGCCCTGTTAATTACGAAGCCCAACGTTACAATGTAATGGGCGGCTTTACTGCCTATAACTTCAGCTTTCAAGGCGCTATGGAACAGCTTAACGGTGGCGGTCTAAACAAAACCTTTAATACCCCGCTGGGCACCAACCACGCATTCCAAGGCTGGGCGGATTTATTCCTGGTTACGCCTGATAACGGCATCCGCGATGTGTTCGGCACCGTCAACGCAAAGTTTATGGAAAATGATAGCCTTGTATTATCCGGCATTTATCATGACTTTAGCGACGACACCAGCCGCATTCATTACGGCAAGGAATGGGACTTCCAAGCCGTCAAAAAATTCGGTAAGCATTATTCAGTGCTGGCTAAATACGCCAATTACGAGGCGGATAGATACGCTACCGACACTCAAAAAATCTGGGTGCAAGGCAACATCAACTTCTGACGCTACTTAAATTTACAACGACTTGGTAGGATGGGTAGAGGCCATAGCCGAAACCCATCATACTCAATCATCGACGCGATGGGTTTCGCGCTGCTCTATCCATCCTAAGCCCCAATCAGCTGCAAATTCACTCTACAAAATCACATCCTGCCTAAAGGCAAAAATTATACCCCTTAGCCGAAGCTATAGAATAGCTTCGCCACATCGCTCTTTTCATGTAAAATATTGTTAGTTTAAATCCAGCAAAAATCAATCATGCCTGTGGACAATTCAATAAAAAAGCTCTTGATCGTCGATGACAGCAAAGTATCAAGAATGTTAATCCGCACGCATATCCTTGCCCAACGCCCCGAATGGATAATATCCGAAGCGGTCTGCGGCGAAGAGGCTATTGCGCTGGTTGATAACGACCTTCCCGACTACTGCACCATGGACATTAACATGCCGGGCATTCAAGGAACCGACGCGGCAGAGCAAATACTGTCCAAACATCCCTCGATAAAAACCGTTATTTTCTCGGCGAATATTCAAGAGACACACCAAACTCGTGCCCGCTCGCTTGGAACCATCTTGGTTGCAAAACCTGTCACGGAAAAATCAATCGCCCTGACACTAGACTTTTTTGCAACCTCCCAATGAATAACCTTAGCGATCTCCATATTGACGCCCTGGCAGAAGTATTCAGCATCGGCGCAGGCCGCGCAGCATTAAGCCTGAGCGAGATTGTCGGCGACGAAGTGCGCATTTCCGTACCCTCCATACAAGTCATTAACTCAAAAGACATAAACTCGGCAACATTATTACTGAACGATGGGCGGTTTGGCGCGGTCAGCCAATATTTTAGCGGACCGTTTAATGCTGAGGCCGTGCTTTTATTTGCCGAAGATCAAGCGCTCAAAATCGTCGGCGATATGATGGGTTCGCAAATGAGCATTGAAGAGCTGGCGGAATTTGAGCACGAAGCCATGTGTGAATTGGGCAACATCATTTTAAACGCCTGTCTGTCTGCGATGGCCGACATATTCGAGTTTACTCTGGAAAGCTCCTTACCCGATTACACCGTAGCATCCGCCGATGAAATACTGCATCGGCTCAAGACTAACTCCAATCAACCCTATGTTATGGTATTGCACATTGATCTCACCATCGAAAAACGACATACGGCCGGCAATCTCGTATTCCTATTAAGTTCCTCATCTCTGGATAGCCTTATTAGCCATGTCGATCAATTTCTTGGCAAAATTTCATGAGTGAGCTATCAGCAAGGCATTTTGATATGAATGATATATGCAACACGCTTAACCTCGGCGTGTGCGCTGTTGACGCCGAAGGTAAGGTGCTGCTCTGGAATGACTGGATCGCCAAACATAGCGGTGTTAAAGAAACCGATGCCCTTAACAAACCACTTGAACAGATATTCTCAGAGCCTGTGTCACCCTCATTCCTGGCCGCACTCAAAAACACCCTGACCTACAGGCTGCCAGTAGTGTTGTCCACGGCGTTGCACCGCTCACCATTGCCTCTGCATAACGTATCCGGGACAAATCAGCAACCATCCCGAATGTATCAATCGATCACCATCACGCCCATTCAATCGCAACGGGATGAATCATGCTGCCTGATTCAGGTAACGGATTCCAGTACCTCAATCAAACGTGAAAAAATGCTGCGCGCTCATTCGGAAATTCTGAAAAAAGAAGCGACCACAGACGGCCTGACTGACATCTGCAATCGTAGGTTCTTCGACGCGCATTACGAAATGGCCGTGGCAGATGCCAAAAGGCAAAAATACCCTTTATCCATTTTCATGATCGATATTGATTTTTTTAAATCCTATAACGATTACTACGGGCATGTAGCCGGCGATGACGTCATAAAACGAGTTGCAGACGCATTAAAATCACAATTGTCACGTGCCACCGACATCGTTGCCCGCTATGGTGGAGAAGAATTCGTTCTGGTAATGCCCAATTTACCCCAACAGGTCGCCAAACAGTTTGCCGAAAAACTTAGAAGCGCCGTTTTCAATCTGGCCATGCCGCATATAAAATCCCAAACACTCAAACAAATTACCATTAGCGTCGGCGTTTGCACCGGCATACCGGAAAACGATAACAACCTGTTAAACAAAGCCGACACGGCGCTTTATCAAGCCAAAGTAAAAGGGCGCAATCAGTGCGTTTGTCTCCCGCTATCCGAAGCCGAAGAATATCTGGAACAATAGCCTTACCCAACAGAGACTGTGAAAGTATTCATTTTTGAATAAAATTAAAAAACTCACCACGAAGGCACGAAGAGCACGAAGAAAAATAATTGCTTTTATTCAATGTACTGAAAACTTCGTGCTCTTCGTGCCTTCGTGGTGAATAATGCTTTTATCCGTTTTTTGATAATACTTTCACAGTCTTGACAGACTATCCGCCAGATAAAACTCAAGATTCTATCCAACAGGTATATAATTCAGAATTATTGCCAACTCGATTAAAACCCAGGTCAATTTTATTCAGTCTGATCGTATGAAATTCAAACCCTCCGCTATTACCCTGGCACTAAGCCTTGCTCTGTTTCCTGCCCCGCAACAGGCCGTCGAAATTACCAAAATCGAATTGCCTGACATGGGCGATTCTTCCGGCACCCTGATCACCCCCGCTGAAGAAAAAGAACTTGGCGAAGCATTTTTTCGCAGCCTGCACTCGCAGATATCCATCAATCAGGATGCCGAAGTTCAACAATACATTCAGACGATTGGTGAAAAATTAGTCGCAAATAGCGATTTGCCTGGCAACCCGTTCCACTTTTTTGTGGTGATGGAAAACAACATCAACGCTTTTGCCGGGCCTGGCGGCTATATTGGCGTGAATTCAGGATTAATTTTAATCACCGAAGCCGAAAGCGAATTAGCTTCGGTGATGGGGCACGAAATTGCCCACGTTACCCAGCGCCATTTATACCGCGCTTATGAAGCCTCCAGCCGCCTATCGATCCCTACCGCCGCCGCAACCCTGGCCGGTATTTTATTGGGCATGAAATCCCCAGCACTGGGACAGGCGGCCATAGTCGCCATTCAGGCCGGCAGCATTCAGTTTCAAATCGATTTTACCCGCGAAAACGAGGCCGAAGCCGATCGCGTCGGCATGCAAACCTTAGCGGCTTCCCAATTCGATCCGCGCAGCATGCCCACTTTTTTCGAGCGCCTGCAACAATCCAGCCGCTATTCGGGACAAAATATTCCTGAGTTTTTAAGAACTCACCCGGTAACTGCCTCGCGTATTTCCGACACACGGGGCCGCGCCGAAACCTATCCCTACAAACAATATCCCGACTCGCTCGGCTATCAGCTAGCCAAAGCAAAAATCCGGGTATTAACCGGCACTGACAGCGCCGAGACACTTAAATATTTTCAACTCAGGTCTAATCAAGGCACAACTGAACAACGCGCCGTTGTCCGCTACGGACTTGGATTGTGCGCACTTAGCACGCAAAAATTCACCGAAGCGGAATCGATTTTTCAACAACTGAGCAAAGAATACCCAAACCAGCCGCAATACGTCAGCGCACTTGCCCGCACTGCCCTGGAATCGAAAAATTATAACGTAGCGTTATCCCGATATAAAAAGCTGACTGAGCAATTCCCTGATAACGAAGCCATTAAGCTCGAATATATTACCTCGCTACTAAAAGCGGGTAACGCCGTTCTGGCACAGAAAAACTTGTCCCAGCTAAAGCCTAAAACCCAACGACTACCAATCTATCTGGAACTGTTGGCGCAAACTTACAGCGACTTAAATCAGCCCGCCGAATCGCATCGTTATCTTGCGGAATATTACTATGCGACCGGTCAAACCAAAGATGCCATCCTGCAAATAAAACTGGCTCAAAAATCAAAAGCCCTTAATTTCCAGCTCTCCGCCATTCTTAATGAACGGCTCAATTTCTTTATCAATGAGGAAGAAGAGGCAAAACGCAACCGGTAAAAGCCTGAACCTTGCCTGAACAGCAGGCACTGCCTGTCATGGTATTTTTAAAACGCCGCTAAAAATATGTAATTAGCTGTAATTATTACAGTTTTATGATTATCACATTTTTTTCGTGAGAAACCCCATTTTTAGATAGACAAGGGGGATTCATTTGAATAGAATTCACCCCGGCTTAACGGAACAAGCCCGGTTTAATCGCCGACTAAGAGGGGGAATTTAGTCTTTTAGACTAGCTGATAATAATAATAAAATAAGTGACACTGCTTGGGTCAAGTTGTAACAAAACGCAACTCAATAACAATAATAACAGCACTCAACACGCCCGCTATATGCGGGCTTTTTATTGCCTACAGGATTGTAGGCAAGGAGCGTGAGCAGGAGCGGAAGCTTTGCCCGCAGAAATGCCAAACAAGGAGCGGAAACTTTGATAACGTAGGGGCGATCCGACAGGTCGCCCTTGTGGTAGCGAGGAAATATTAACGTTAGCTGATTTTTTAGATTAATGGGAATTGCTAATATAGCGGTGGCTTTTGTGATTATTAAGGGGCGACCAGCCGGATCGCCCCTACATTGCTCACTATAAACTCACATGGTCAACCTTACCCCAATCCACCCCGCCCTTGGCGCACCGGGCGACACAAAGCGGCCATCGTCAAAGCCCGGCAATACGTCACTGGCCTGCCCGTAAACACCGAACGAGTTGTAGCTCTTGTTGAAAATATTATCGACCCTGCCAAATAGCGCAAAGTTCTTGGTGATTTTGTACTCCGCCTTAGCATTAAACAACCAGTAACCGACCAGCGGCGCGGTGGAATTGGCCTCGTCGCCCCTGAAATGCTTGTTGCCGCTATAGGTGCCATCTATTCCTAGCGACACGCGCTGCCACAAGTCGACGCCGACATTGACCTTATAGATATGCTCGGGAATACCGGGGATCCTACTGCCTCTGGTTACCGCCATCGCCTGGGTTCTATCCAGCGGGTTGCGTATATCGAAGCCATCCAAAAACCGGGCATTCAAATAGGTGTAGTTGGTCGAAAAATGCCAGTCATCAATCTTGCTGAACAACTGCGGATAATTAACTGTCGTCCCCGCTTCTATGCCGTAACGACGGGTTTTACCGACGTTGCTGAAATAACCTTGGCTGATAATACCGCTGGTGGCATCGCGGCGAAAAATAATGTCGTCGTGATTGATGGTGTTGAAATAGCCTAAGTTCCATTTCAAATCGCCCTTGCCCAGCAGCTCATCCAAATCCCCCCTGAAACCGCCTTCCCAGGTTTTGGCAACCACCTGTTCCAAAGGTGGGTCGGATACGAACGAGTTGGGCAATTTACACGGCGCTCGGGGGTTAGCGCAGCTTAATTCCATCGGCGTCGGTGCACGCGCCGACTCACTATAGCTGCCATACACATTCAGGTTATCCCTGATTTGATAGGTCAATCCGGCAGAAGGATTAAGCCGATCAAAGGTATGCGAGCCGTTCAGGGTTCTTGCCGGGTTTCTGATGTACTGGTCTTCCATATTGACATGAATGTAGTTATAACGCCCGGCGATGGTCGCGGTCAAATCATCGGTAATGGAAAAGCTGTCGGTCAGAAACACACCCGATGTTGAGGTATCGGCATGCAAGCGTACCCGGTTTTCATTGACTAATACGCCGCTTTGCGTAGTTCCACGAGTATTGGTCAGCGAGCCCAGCTCGGTGTCCGAAGCAAAATGCGTCTCGGCATAATCGTAACTGGTACCGACAGTCAGGTTGTTTTTATGCTTGAACAAATCCTGGGCAAACGCGGTCTGCAAGGTGCCGCCGCGGCTGCGCATCTGGGTTTGGCTGGTGTTGTTGGTTGCGCCTTTAACAGCATCGACAGAATTAACATTCGAACCGTTAATATCTGTAACAACTTGTTCATTAGCACCCGGCTGTTGACATAATAGGCCTGCATTGTCATCCAGTGTACAGTCGTCAAAATTGCTGTTATCGCCATTAAATGTCCTGATTCGATTCTGCCGGAAATAGGCATTACCACTCACCTCAACATCATCAGTCAGATCGTAACTGCCGGCCAATTCGGAAAAGAACATGCGCGTGGTGGTCTGGTCGGGATGAGTAAATACCGCCGCCCGGTTTAGTTGCTGCAACTGGATAGGCGCGGCTCCGTTACCCTTCATATTATTATCATTGCCGCCCAATGTCAGGTCTAAAGAACCTTTATCACCGCGCCAGCTCAAGGTGCCGAACGCCTGATCGGCCTTGGTCGGGGAGAAATCCCGCCAGCCGTCTTCTTCAAAATGATGCAGATCTAAAAAATAACCCCAGGTGCCGTTATTCCAGCCGGTGCTTAATTCTTCCGAATGCCTGCCCCAAGAACCGCCGTAGGCTTCCAGCTCATGCTTGGGTGCTGAAAAGCCGGTCTTGGTTTTGACCGACAGCGCCCCGCCCAAACTGTTCAGACCGTAAACCGGGTTGGAACCCGGATATAACGCCATCGAATCTATCGCCCCTTCGGGAATCAAATCCCAGTTAACAGTATCGCCGAACGCTTCGTTAAAGCGGACGCCATTGACATAGGTCGATAAGCCTTGCGGCATGCCCAGCAACGGCGAGGCGACAAAGCCGCGATAGGAAATATCCGGCTGCAACGGGTTGTTTTGCGCTTCGTTAATATGCACGCTGCCCAGATAGCGGTTGATGTAATCCGCCAAGGTGATGCTTTGGGACTTTTCCAGCTGCTCGGAAGACACGGTCTGGATATTGGCCGGGATTTTATTGGCGGCAACGCCGTTAGTTTGCAGGGGCGTAACGCCGACCACATCGATGATGCCCAGATCCAGCGGCTTATCTTTAGCCGACACGGCGCCGGCCGCCGTTAGGCTTAGCCCGAGCAATGTGCAAGTCAATTTTTTCATGGTTCATTCCAAGCAAATAATGCCGCATGATAGCCAAACATCCAAGCAGGGACTAGCCTACAGCCAATAAAAGGAAATATTCCCGGCTCGCTGAAAATCCAGCTCCGCGACGAATGCATGCGGCAGGGATTGCAGGAAGCTAATCCGCCACAAACAACCACACGCCACGGGTATTTGGTTATAATGCCCCAAGCACATTCCAAAACAAGCTGATGCAGGTAAATCTTATGACTTTAACCACAAAGACTTTCACAAAATTGCAACGCTATTTTGAAGACCAGGTAACCGCGATAAAATCCAGCGAGTTTTATCTGACCCTAAAATACATGCCGCCGCTAAAACGTTGGGCGACCGTGATTGGGTTATTCCTGCTATCCCAGCTGGTGGTATTCGGCAGTTTATATCTGATTTTTGGCGGGATTGTGGTTATCGGTTTCCTTGCCAGCATCCTGGCAGGTCTTGCGACCGGGCTTGGCGCTCTGCCCGCGCTGTTTTTCAAGAACATATCCAAAAACCTGTTCAACAGCATGCTTGGCGCAGCCGCAGGCGTCATGCTGGCGGCAACCGCATTTTCCCTGTTGGTTCCCGGCATGGCCTACGGCAATCAACTTTGGCCCGGCAAAGGCATTTATGTCGTCTCAGTGGGCATGTTGGTCGGCGCGCTGTTCCTGCATTTCGCCGACCGCCAGTTGCCGCATGTCCACCTTGATTCCATTGCCGATGTCCGGCTGAATTCCCTGAACAAAATCTGGCTGTTCATTATTGCGATCACCATCCATAACTTTCCTGAAGGCATGTCGGTCGGCGTCAGTTTCGGTTCCGGGGAGATGAAAAACGGCGTGGTGCTGGCTATTGCGATAGCCCTGCAAAATATCCCTGAAGGCTTGGCCGTCGCCCTGCCCCTGGTCGGGCTAGGCTACAACAAATGGCGGGCCGTGGGCATCGCCACGCTGACAGGCTTGGTAGAACCGGTGGGCGGCCTGCTCGGCATCACCATGGTCACCGTTTTTCAACCCATCCTGCCTATTGCCATGGGCTTTGCCGCAGGCGCGATGCTCTTTGTGATCAGCGAGGAAATCATCCCCGAGACCCATTCCGACGGCCGTTCGCGTTACGCTACGTTTGCCTTGATGATCGGCTTCATCATCATGATGACCTTGGACAATATGCTGGGTTAAGACTCGCTTCAACCAGCACCGTCATACTGGCAGGGATGCCAGTATCCAGCCACAGGGATGTAAATAGATAAAGCTAGCACTTGGCAGCTACCCTCCATGGCTCTGGATTCCGTCATCCCTGCCGGAATGACGGGGGTTTTAAAGGGCTTGCCGGAAAAATCGTTTTCAGGAAACAAAATGGATCATCTTCAAAGCTATTTACAACATTTTCTAGCGTCACTGAACACGGCAGCTCTTTTAGAAAATCTTCAAAGCGCTATTCAACACTTTTTATCGTTGCTGAGTTCCGGCAACTACCCGGAACTATCCGCCACCGCAGCGACCAGTTTCGCGCTAATTGCGGCAGCTGAAATCGGCGATAAAAGCCAGCTGGTATGTATGACGCTCGCTTCCCGGCACAGGGCCCTGCCGATTTTGCTGGGCGCTGTCACCGCCTTTGCCTTTTTGAACACGCTGGCTGTTGTTTTCGGCGTCGCCATCGCCAGCTGGCTGCCGGAATATATCGTCGCGACCATCGTCGCCGTCCTGTTTGCCGCATTCGGCATCCATTCCTTGCGGGTAGAGGCCGAAGACGACAATGTGGAGGTTAAGGAAAAAAGCGGACATGGCATCTTCTTCACCACTTTTTTATTGATTACCGTGGCCGAATTCGGCGACAAGACCCAGCTGGCCGTGGTCGGTTTAAGCAGCACAGTAGCGCCCATTGCCGTATGGTTCGGCTCGACAGCGGCGCTGGCTTCGACATCCGCCTTGGGCATCATCGCCGGGCGCACTATTTTGCAAAAAGTCCCGTTAGTGCTGCTGCACAAGATCAGCGGCACCCTGTTCCTGATGCTGTCGGTTTTTGCGGCTTACCGGGCTTATATTAGCTACACAGGTTAAAAAGTGGAGATAACGTCCCGCCGTGATCCTAGAAAAATCATTTGATCCACGAAAAACACAAAAAGCGCAAAAATATTTAACCGGATACCAAGCTGTAAATAGTCACCCACATGGTGTGGACATTGTAGGGGCGACCGGCCGGTCGCCCGATATATCAAAGGCAGTCTTAGACTCTCGGCATCTGCCTCAATTTTTCAACCACCTTGTCGCCAAACTCTACGGTGCTGATCATCGTTACGCCGCTGCCCGGCTTGGACAGGTCGGCGGTCGAGTAACCGTCGCCGAACACGCCTTGCATCGCCGCCCAGACATTTTTGGCTTCTTCGGCCATATCGAAGCTGTTTTCCAACATCATCGCAACCGAGCCGATCATCGAATAGGGGTTGGCGATATTTTTACCGGCGATGTCCGGGGCCGAACCATGCGACGGTTCATAGTAGGCTTTCTCATCACCGATACAGGCGGAAGGCATCAAGCCCAGGGAACCCAAGATGCCGCCGCCCTGGTCGCTGAGGATGTCGCCGAACATGTTTTCCATGACCATTACGTCGAACTGGGTGGGTTTTAGGCACAGGTTGGTCGCGGCCGAATCGACCAGCTGATGAATGACTTCCACTTCGGGGTAATCCTTAGCCACTTCATCGAGTATTTCATTCCACAACACGCTGGATTTCAGCACGTTGCTTTTGTGAATGTTGTGCAGCACTTTCTTGCGTTTTTGGGCTAGCTTGAATGCCTGATGCAAAATCTGGCTGATTTGGTGTTCATCGTATTCCAGGGTTTCTTTGACATAACGCAAGCCCTGCCCGTTAACGCCGGTTTCTTTGTTGCCGAAATACAGGCCGCCGACCAGTTCGCGTACCATGATAATGTCGATGCCCTCGCCGATGATTTCAGGTTTCAATGGCGAAAAATGCGCCAACGCTTTAGGCAGGAAAACCGGCCGGAAGTTTGCGTAAGTGTTGTAACGACGACGCATCGGCAGCAAAGCGCCGCGTTCGGGTTGTTTATCGACCGGGATGGTTTTGGATTGCTCGTGGCTCAAACCGATCGGGCCTTTTAAAATCGCATCGGCCTTGTCGCAAATATCGATAGTCGATTGCGGAAATGCATCGCCGAATTCAAAATAGGCGCAGGCGCCGAAAGCTGCGGGCATCAATTCGAAAGTAACATCGTTGCGCTCTTCAATAAGCTTGAGAACTTTGATGGCTTCCCGAGTAATTTCCGGGCCGATACCGTCACCGGCTAGCACTGCGATTTTATAATTCTTCATGTGTACCTTTGCTGTCTGTGTAATTTCTACAGAGTGATGTTTTAAAAAGCGGTTATTTTACTTTATTTCTAACGACTCGGCAGTTAGAAAATGGAACTATGCACACCGCTAGACTGCTCCTGCCTCCCCAAATCGCTGCCTAAGCATCTCCGTATATTGCTGCAATCCTTCAATTTGCTCACGAATGGCTTCCCGATTTGAGAGCTTGGCCAGATACTCAAGCTGTTGACCGAAAGCGCTGATCTTGTCCAAACCGTAACCGCCGCCAGACCCTTTCATGCTATGGCCCAAGCGCTGTATCAGTTCAAAATCACCCTCAGCCAATGCCAGCTGCATGGCTTGAATATCGCTTTCCCTGTTTTTCAGGTAATTAGGAATCAACGGCAACAAATCCGGGTCGATATGCAATTCCGGCTCAGCATTCGCGGCTGGCTTAACCAAGCTATACTCATTGATAACCGCCAGCAGTTTGTCCTTTTTGATGGGTTTGGTCAGATGCGCATCGCAACCGACTTTCAGACATTTTTCCATTTCCTCTTTTAACGCGTAGGCGGTTAAAGCCAGAACCGGAGTGCGCTCCAGATGCTGCTGAAGTTCATAGGCACGAATCTGCGCGGTTGCGCTGTAGCCGTCAAGCACCGGCATTTGAATATCCATTAACACCAGGTCGTAACGCTTGGCTTTAAATTTATCGACTGCAACTTGGCCGTTCTCGGCAAAATCGATTTGATGCTCGGTTTTGTTTAAATAAAATTTAATCAGGGTGCGGTTGTCTTCGTTATCTTCAACCAGCAGAAGTTGCAAAGGCCGATAGCTGTTTTGCCCGGACGATGCTTCGCCGACTGTTTCAGCATCTGCGGTTTTCGAGGCGTTAAAAATATTATGCAATACGTTCAACAACTCGCATTTCTTGACCGGCTTGGTTAAATAGGCCGCAAAATTATAGGCATTTGCCAAACCTTGATGATGTATTCGTCCGTCCGACGTCAACATCACCACCGGCAAACTCACCAGATATTCAGTCGCCCTGATCCGTTCGGCTAATTCAAAGCCGTCCATTTCCGGCATGCGGCAATCGATGATTGCCAGATCATAGGCCGTACCCAATTCATGGGTGCGACGCAGCTCAGCCAAAGCCCGCATGCTGCCGCTGACATCGGTTACCTGCGCTTTTTTACCCTGTAAAATTTGGTTCAAAATTAGGCAATTCGTGGAATTATCGTCAACCACCAGAATACGCTTACCGTCCAAACAATCATTGGCTAACACAAGTTCATCGTTAACTAGCAACTGGTGGCTGAGGTTTTTTAAGTCCGAAGGCGGCAAGCAAAGCGTAAAATGAAACGTGCTGCCGACGCCCTCGCTACTTTCAACCCAGATTTCGCCACCCATCATCTCAACCAACTGCTTGCAAATAGCCAAGCCTAACCCTGTACCGCTATGGCTCCGGGTCAGCGAATTATCGACTTGACTGAAGTTGCTGAAAATCTCCGCCTGTTTATCGGCAGGAATACCGATACCGGTGTCTTGCACCGCGATATGGATATGATTTTTTGAGGACTGCTGCTTGGTAACGACTATTTTGATTTCCCCTTTCTCGGTAAATTTAAGCGCATTACTGATAAAATTAATGAGCACCTGCCGAATGCGGCCGGAATCGCCGATACCATAATAATTATATAAATCGGGATCGATCTGCATGATTAATTCGATATATTTTTGATGGGCTTGCAGCGCAAACATATCAGCCACGCTCTCCAGCAGCTGATGCAGGCAAAAATCTTCATTCATCAGGCTTAAATGACCGGCTTCGATTTTTGAAAGGTCGAGAATATCGTTAATCAAATTAAGCAACGATTCCGTCGCACGCTGAAAAATGCGCAAATATTCGGTTTGTTCCACAGTCAAGCCGGTCTCGGCCAACAGGTCGCCCATACCAATAATCGCATTCATCGGCGTTCTGATCTCATGGCTCATATTAGCCAGAAACATGCTTTTTGCTTCGGACAGTCTAAGCGCTTCATCCCGGGTGGCTTCCAGCTCTGCCTCCATTTGCTTCATTTCGGTTATATCCATGCAGGAGCCGATATATCCCGAAAACTCGCCGCTCTTGGTATAACGGGGCACGCCGGAATCGAAAAACCAGCGAAATTCGCCGTCGGCATTTTTAAGCCTGTAAACGATGCGGAACGGCTGCCTTTGCTTGAATGCCGATAGATACTGCTGCATACAGGTTTCTTTGTCATCGTCGTGGACGTTCTCCAGCCACTGGTCGCCCAATTCCTGCTCCAGCGTACGCCCGGTAAAATTCAGCCAAGGCCTATTGAAATAAATGCATTTGCCGGACTCATCCGCAACCCAAATCAACACCGGGGCATGATCGGCCATCAGCCTGAAACGCTCATCGCTTTCCTGAAGCTTGGTCGTTAAAGCCAGCTCTTCCTGATGGGCTTTATTTAAGTCCAATTCCAGCTGTTTGCGGTCGGTAATATCAACAGCACCGCCGACAAACCCGGTAATTTCATTGTCGCTGTTAAATTGAGGGCAGCAACTATCGAGCAGCCAACGGTATTCGCCTGCTAGGTTTTTCAGCCGGTATTCTACATGGACTAGCTTCTGGTTTTTTATCGCCTGCTGATAAGTATCAAGACACTTGGCTCGATCATCAGGATGAATCAATTGCGCCCAATCCGTCGCCCAATCCGCCGCTTTTTCTTCGTCCAGGGAACGCCCGGTAAACGCCAGCCATGCGCTATTAAAGAAATAGCACCGACAGGACTTATCGGCCAGCCAAAGCATCACCGGCGAATTGTCGGTGATGCTGCGGAAACGCTGTTCACTAACGCCGAGTTCATTTAATAAGGTTTCTTTGCTGCCGATCTCGTCTTGCAGGGTGTTATTAATGCGTTCCAGACTTTCAGTGCGTTCTTGGACTTTTTGCTCTAAGGTCTCGCAAGCGCGAGCAAGTGCGGCCTCATGATCTCTACGTTCGGTGATGTCGCGAACAGTGGCTACGAATACCAAGCCTTCTGAAGAACCAATGACTTTATCGACATGTATTTCCACAGGGAAGTGATCACCATTCTTTTTAATGGCATCTACTTTTCGATTGTGCTGCTTGTTCGCTGGAGATTTTGAAAAATCGGTAACATGGGCTTCATGCCGCTGATGAAAACTTTCAGCCATTAATCGATTGATGGAACCGCCGACAAGCTCCTCGGGCAGATAACCGAAAATAGGCTGTACCGCAGGATTAACGCTGACAATAATACCTTGAGGGTCAATGCAAATAACTACGTCCTGTATCGACCGCAAAACACAGGCTAAAAAATGCTCTTGGTCAGCAACATCCTGCTCCCGTTGCTGTATAGAATGTTGTGTTTTACGTCGGAAAAAGAGATTACCAAACAGTCTGGCGAGTGAATATTTTGGAGTGGTTAAATTAGGCATGGCATGACGACTCTTTGGTATGAATTTTTGATTCGGTTAAGCTAAGATATTTATAAACTAGCCAGCCGACGCAACTACAGCTCCGTATAAGGTAAAAAACAGACTTGGTTTCTGCCCGAGCTTTTAGCTTGATACAAAGCCTGATCGGCGCAATGTATCAGCGAGTCCGAATGATCCTTGTTGTTGAAATGCGTTAAGGTGCTGACGCCAAGACTGATGGTAACCACCTCGGCGTTCTTCGACTTCGAATGGGGAATGCTTAAGTTTTGAATATCAACTCTAAAAGCCTCCGCCAACAGCATCGCGTCATGATGATCCGTGGCCGGTAAGATCACCATAAATTCTTCGCCGCCATAACGGCCGATAAAATCGTTTTTACGCCTCAATCTGCTGAGCAAGGCTTGAGCCACTTGGCGCAGACAGTCATCTCCGCCAAGATGGCCATAGGTGTCGTTGTATAATTTAAAATGATCGATATCGACCATGATCAAGCTTAACGGCTCTTGATTGCGTTGCGTGGACGCCCATTCGCGGCTCAAAACCCAGTCCAAATGCCCCCGGTTATGGATACCGGTCAACTTGTCGATGATAGCCAATTGCTCCAGCATCAGGTTGTTTTCTTTCAAGGTCAGGTTTAATTCGATTAGCTCCTGCTCACGCATTCTGCGCATCATGACTTCATTTCTCAGCCGTAACGCAGAACTGACTCGCGCTAATAATTCAATTTTCCTGATCGGTTTATTGATAAAATCGATGGCCCCTGCTTCGAAGGAATCGGCAAGAAATTCCAGCTCGTTGCTGGCAGTCACCATTAATACCGGAACATCGTCGAATGCGTTGTTAGACTTGATACGGGCGCACACTTCAATGCCGTTCAAATCGGGCATCAGCACATCCAGCAAAATCAGGTCGGTACCTTGGGTGCAAGCTGTTTGCGCATCTAATTGAAAATACTCTAAAGCCGCTTTCCCGGAAAAAAACTCAACAATATCGTCTTTATGGTAAATACTGCCGAGGAAAGTTTTGATTAACAGGCAGCTATCCTGATCATCATCGATCAATACTATTTTGGTCATTAATATTCTCTAAGCATATACTGACAACACGTCATTAATTTAAGCAGCCATAGTAAATTATATTAATGATTAATTCTTCTGATTTTTTGTTTGATTGATTGATTATTTATCTAGCGCATAAGCGAATCAATCACTACACTGGCATTACTTAAATCAAGGCAAGCAACCATCAATGCCGTTAAGTTAAGCACATCGATATTCCGTAGGAGCGGGCCGCGCCCGCGATGATAGCGCTACAATTCTGCAATCACTATGCAAATATCGCGGGCACGGCCCGCTCCTACAACGCTTAACTTAACGGCATTCAAGCAACCATTAGCAGCTATTAGCTGTGAGTAATAGGGAGATCGTCATGTTTGAATCGGCAGAACTTGGACACAAAATAGACAAGGCCACCTACGATTTGGAAGTACCCAAGCTGCGCGAGGCATTGCTGGATGCGCAGATGGATTTGGCAAAGCTGGCCAAATTCCCGGTGATTATTTTAGTAGGCGGCCTGGATGGCGCGGGGCGCGGCGAAACCGTCAACCTGCTTAACGAATGGATGGATCCGCGTTTTATCCAGACGCACGGCATGGGCGAGCCGTCGGACGAGGAACTTGACCGCCCGATGATGTGGCGGTTCTGGCGCGAGCTTCCGCCCAAAGGCAAAATCGGCGTGTTCTTAGGCTCCTGGTATACTTGGCCGATTCTCAACCGCGTGAGCGGCCGCACCAAGGCAGCGGAACTCGACCAAAGCATGGAACGCGCCAAACGCCTGGAAAAAATGCTGACCGACGAAGGCGCGCTGATTATCAAATTCTGGATGCATTTATCCAAAGACCGGCAGGAAAAGCGCCTGCAACTGCTGGAAAAAAACCCACATACCCGCTGGCGCGTGACCAACCGCGATTGGAAGCACTTCAAGCAATATGACAAATTTCTGGTCATTCATGAAAGCGTAATACGCCACACCAGCACGGCTGAAGCGCCATGGACTATCGTCGAGGGCTACGATCCGCATTACCGCAGCTTGACCGTGGGCAAGGTGATTCTCGACGCAATCCGCAAACGCCTGGATGAGGCCGATGTAAAAACAGTGGAAATTGTTGCGCCACCGCCGCTGCCCTCAATAGACCAACTCGACATTCTGAAAACACTGGATCTGACCCAGAAGCTCGACAAGAAAACATTCAAAACCGAGCTGGAAAAATATCAGGGTAAGCTCGCCTTACTGACCCGCGAAGCAAAGTTTAAAGACATCACCGTGATCACGATGTTCGAAGGCAATGACGCCGCCGGAAAAGGCGGCGCAATCCGCCGCATCACCAGCGCTCTGGATGCCCGCTGGTATAACATCATTCCGGTTGCCGCACCGACCGAAGAAGAACGCGCCCAGCCTTATCTGTGGCGTTTTTGGCGGCACATCCCCCGGCGCGGACGGGTGACGATTTTCGATCGCTCCTGGTATGGCCGGGTGTTGGTCGAGCGCGTTGAGGGTTTCTGCTCAAAGGTTGACTGGATGCGCGCTTACAGCGAAATCAACGATTTTGAAGCGCAACTGGTGCGTCACAATATTATCGTGGTCAAGTTCTGGCTTGCGATCAGTAAGGAAGAACAGCTAGCGCGCTTTAATGCCCGCGAAAAAATCGGTTTTAAACGTTTTAAGATTACCGAGGAAGACTGGCGCAATCGGGAAAAATGGGATGAATACGAACATGCAGTCTGCGACATGGTAGACCGCACCAGCACCGAAATTGCGCCTTGGACATTGGTGGAGGCCAACGACAAGAACTTTGCGCGGATAAAGATTTTGAAAACCTTGTGCAAACGAATTGAAGCGGCGATGAAAGAAATATAATTTAATTTAATTTAATTTACATATGTTTAGGCATGGAATAAATTCCTGCAATAAGCGGGTCATTCCAAAGTGCGCGGGGATTCCTTGTGACCAAGTTAAGTTTTTGATAGATTGTTGCTGATCTGACCTAAATAGCCCTTTCCCGTTTTCAAAATAATGATAAATTCAACGACGTCAAACTCATCGACAACCGAAACAGCCGTCACTTGCACAAACTGTAACCTGGATAATTTGTGCATCCCTAAAGGGCTGCCCCGGTCAGAAATCGGTGAGCTCGCCTTGTTAGTTAATCGGAATAATATACGCCAAAAGGGCGAGGCCATATACCATACCGGCAGCCCATTCAGGGGAATAATCGCCTTGCGTTCCGGCAGCGCAAAATTACTGAGTTTCGACCAAAACGGCAATGAGCTGGTCGTTGATTTTATTCTTCCGGGAGAATTGCTTGGCTTTGACGGTTTATCCTCACAAACCCATAACTGCACCGCCATCGCATTAGAGACAGTGAATTACTGCCATTTACCAGCCTATAAAATTGAGATATTGGCCATCAATACCCCCGGCTTAAGTCAAGTGCTACTGCAAAGATCCTGCAACCAGTTTGATGCTCAAGTACAAAAAATGATGCTAAATCGCCGATCCGCTGAAGAGCGCGTGGCTTGCTTCATTCTGCATATTTCAGATCGTTTAAGAATACGAGGCTACTCCGAGCTGGAATTTCGCCTGAGCATGTCACGGGAAGAAATAGGGAATTATCTGGGAATTGCGCATGAAACGGTTAGTCGAATCATTCATCTCCTTCAAGCGCGTAAACTGATAACAGTTAAATCCAAGCAATTAAAAATACTAAATAAAAAAGAGCTGTTTAGCTTCCATACAACATAGCCACTAAACAGCCCGCACAGAGGATTGGATTGAACTTCCGCGCATAACAACTTAAAAACAGGCTTAAAGTTGTTATGCGCGGTAAGGCGAAAATTACGACTATGAGGAGAGTCTTTTATTTTCTATACGCTGAATTAGGCGAATCCTCAGCAATCACTGTCGCTAACGACTGTACAATCACGACTAACATAAGACCTAAAACAATTGATTTGCATCAACGCGTAACTATTTAAACAAAATGCGGAATAAAAAAAATTGAGCCAGATCAACAAATGTTTCTTTATGCGATTCTAGTCAAATTGTAACCCGAAGATTAAGTACTGATAGCTTGCAAATTCTTTAGTTTTTAACGCTCTTCTATCGCACAAAGCTCGCTATCGGTTTGCCGCAAGCGCAACGAAATGGCACCGGCAATCCGCGCAAAAATGTGCACGCCCAGCACGGCATCGATATAGACCTGGGCATTAAACTCCTTCCTTGACAGCACATAAAGGTCGCAATCGGTTTTGGCGACGGCATCGGCAGACCGTTGATGATGATCCAGAAACGCCATTTCGCCAAAATAATCGCCTTGGTCGAAAGTAGCCAGATGATGATATTTGCCGCCTTTTAACGGCAACAGAATACGCACTGTGCCACGGCGAATAAGAAAAATCTCATCGCCGCTACCCCCTGTGGCGAATATTTTTTCCCCGGCGCAAACCGTACGTTCATGCGCACACTGCCGTAATGCGTTTATCGTCGCATCATCCGTTTCACGTAACAATTCAATTTCTTTAAGATCCAGCGAATGCTCTTCCCGTTCTTCAACACCTCCTGACGCTTCGAGGATGCGGTTTTCCATCCACTCCAGTCCTTCATCGCGAGTCTCGAAAATACGGATGCCGCCGCCGTTTTCATCGATTAAGCCCACTTTTACCATATAGCGCTGAAGATCCTGTCCGCTAGGCAGGCTGGACGGCATCCCGCTGAACAACAGCTCCCCGCCGCGCTCGCCAAGCCGGTCTTGCATCAGCGTAAACAAATGGGTGGCCGTGTAATCCAAAGACTGAACCCGGCGCATATCGAATAACAGCCATTTCCGCATGCGCAGGTCGGCTTCCAGTTCGCTGAACAAATAATCGGTGGTGCCGAAAAACAGATTACCCTGTAATTCGTATATAGCCGCCTGATCGCCCCGTGCTTTCAGAATGGCATATTCCGATTCGAGCCGGTGGGTTTTGGAAGTGATTTCCTTAAGGCTCGCCCTACGCCGCAACACCGAGATGCGAATCTGGTCGCGTATAAACAGTAATATCGCAAGACCGATGCCGGTTGCCGACGCAGCAATTAGCCCGACCGTTTCAGCCACGATCACGACAGCGGCAATCACCGCAAAATCAAAACGTGTCTCCTTGTGTTTCAGCAAGCGGAAGGCATGCCAATCGAACATCCGGAAAGCAACCACCAACAGGATGCCTGCCAGTGCGCCAATCGGCACCCAAGCGATTAACGGCGATAAGGCCAAGATTGCCAACACCACCAGTCCGCCTTCGATAAACCCGGACTGGGTCTTGCGCCCGCCGCTGGTCACATTCACTAGTGTCGGCCCCATGGTGCCTGCGCCGGGCATGCCGCCAGTCATAAAAGAAACCAGATTAGCCATGCCCTGCCCCAATAACTCGCGATTCGAATCATGCCGGTTTTTTGTCAGCGCATCCAGCACCACGCAGGTTTTAAGTGTATCGATAGAAAGCAACGCAGATAATGCCATCGCCGAATAAGCGACTAAGCGCAAATCCTCCATACTGATTTCCAGTACCGATTGAAAGCGCCCGCCGACTGTTGCAAAAAAAGAAGCGCTGGCGCCAATTGGCCCTATCACCAATGAGTTTGCATCCAGCGATAAAAGCGATGGCGCAAATAACCCCAACACAAAATAACTTACAATACCGGCAATCAGCCCCATAATGGCAGCCGGTATTTTTTGGGTAATGCGTGGCGCGATTAACATGGCTGAAATGGTAACCAAACCGACAACAATGCCTTGCCATTGCCACACCTCCGGCGACATTAAGCCTTGCTCAAGCCCGACCCCTTTGGGCAAACCCAATAGTTTAGGCAGCTGTCCAAGCGCAATAATCACTCCGACACCCGATAAGTAACCGCTGACCACAGGAAAAGGAATATATTTGATCAACCGGCCGCATTTTAGCAAGCCGTAAAGCACCTGCAACAGCGCCGCCAAGAGTGCGGTCAGGGCCAACAAACCGGAGATACGATGGGCGTCCATGCCATGATGGACAAGCTCGATTGCAAGACCGGACAAAATTGCCGCTGCCGGTGCGCAGGGTGCGGAAACCAGCGCCGGTGTGCGCCCAAATAACGGAGCAGCCAAGCCCATCGCCGCCGCGCCGATCATGCCGACCAAAGCGCCTTCGCCCACCATTTGCGGCGAAATAACCGAAAATACCAATACGCCGAAAGCGATCGAAGAAGGCAAAGCCACCAGCATAGCCGCTAACCCGCCCCAAAATTCATTGATAAAACCATGGGTTATTGTGTTTGTAGTCGCTTTAGTTGTCATAATTTTCGATTGTCCATCATTGTAGAAAGAGACCTGATTACCAAGGAACCTCATCCAGCACCGTCACACGGACATCAATGTTGGTATCCAGTCACCTGCCTGTCCTAAAAGTATAGTGTCTTATTTATCAAAATTCGGATTTTTAATCACCCGCAACTTATGTCCCGCGTGAAGTATAATATCCGCCACATTCATAGTTTATAAGGCACCGCTATGCACGTTACCCTGGTTCATGTACAAGTAAAACCCAACCGCATCGATGATTTTATTGCCGCCACGCAGCTTAACCATGAAGCTTCCATTCAGGAACCCGGCAACCGCCGATTCGACGTATTGCAATCCCCCGAAAACCCCAGCCACGTCATCCTTTATGAAGCCTATGCTTCTGCGGAAGATGCGGCGGCGCACAAGCAAACACCCCATTATTTAACCTGGCGCGACACCGTGGCGGACTGGATGGCCCAGCCGCGCCAAGGCGTCCGTTATGACGGCCTTTTCCCGCAAGGATAAAACCATGCAATTCCCCCCCTTCTCACTCTCGCGTTTGCCGCGCATTAGCTTTGGCAGCGGCCGTATCGACGAAGTCCCGGCACTGGCGGCAAGCTATGGCCGCACCGCCTTGTTGGTAACCGGCAAGCAGTCTTTCTGCGCTACGCCGCGCTGGCAGGCGTTCACCCAGTCGCTGGAAGCCAAAGGCATGAACTGGCTGCATTTCACCGTTTCCGGCGAACCGTCACCGGCTCTGGTGGATCAGGCGGTCAGCCGGTTTCGCGGCGAATCGATAGCCGTGGTGATCGCCATTGGCGGCGGCAGCGTGCTTGACGCCGCCAAAGCCATAGCAGGACTTTTGCCGCACGGCAATTCGGTCATGGATCACCTCGAAGGCGTCGGCAAGAACGTCCCGTATCATGGCCCCAGTACGCCGTTTATCGCCGTCCCTACCACCGCCGGAACCGGCAGTGAAGCCACCAAAAATTCAGTGCTGAGCGTACAAGGCCCCGAAGGCTTCAAAAAATCGTTCCGCGACGAGTGCCTGATCCCCGAATACGCGATCATTGACCCCGATTTGTTAGCAAGCTGTCCCCGCGAACTGGTCGCAGCCGATGGCATGGATGCGTTCACCCAACTGTTGGAATCCTACGTCTCGCTAAAAGCCAATCCTTTTATCGACGCACTGGCCTGGAGCGGCATGTCCGCGGTCAAGGAAGGCTTTTTCGCCGCCTGGGAAGGAAGCGAACCGGCGGCCGCTCAGGGTCGCGCCGCGATGGCTTATGCGGCCTTGCTGTCCGGCATCGCCTTGGCTCAAGTGGGGCTGGGTTCGGTACACGGCTTGGCCTCGCCGTTGGGCGCTTACTTCCCTATTCCGCACGGCGTAGTCTGTGGTACTTTGGTATCAGCCGCCACCGAGATTAACATCAAGGCCATGCAGCAGCGTGAACCGAAAAATCCGGCTTTGGCTAAATATGCGCAAGTTGGGCGGTTATTGACTGGCAGGGCTGAGCTTGATGACATTGCGGCGCGTTCGGCTTTAATCGCCCTGCTGGCCGAATGGAGCGAACGGCTGGAACTGCCACGCCTTAATGGCTATGGGATTAGCGAGGCGGATTTTCCGATGATTGTTGCGAATAGTCGCGGTAGTAGTATGTTGACTAATCCGATTGTGCTGACGGATGGGGAGATTAATGCCATTTTGGTGGCGCGGCTTTAAATTATGATTTTTTCGCCGTTCTTACGTTTAAATGTGTCGCTAGCGCGACGGTTATTTGAATCGTCGCGCGAGCGACACCTTATATTAAGTCCTTATTTGCCAACCACTCGCAATCCCCAAGGCTGCGACAAAACCGCCGCTTCGGTGCGATTATCCAATTCGGCAAAAAAATCCAAGCCGGTTTGCGGCACTAAAAAGACCAATGCGACAGACGGCTTGCCGGGGGCGGCTTCGGTAAGATAAATTTTGTAAACCGCATCCGGTATTTCCACCGCCCAATCCGAACTCAGGCGCTCGACCGTGCCGCTAAAAACCGGGCCGATGACTTTTCTTCGTGTCTTCGCGGTGAATATAAAAGCCGAAAAGTTACGAGTAGATTACGCCGCCTCAGCATTGGCGCTGAATAAGTAGTCTTTCTTCAAACAGTGATCCAGCCACTTTTGCAGGAAATAATTCAACCGCCATTTATAGTTCATGATTTCGCGGCTTAATCCGGGGTCTTTAAAAACCTGAGTCACACCGGCACGGGCATGGTCGCTTAAGACTTCGGCCAGCTGCGCATCCAGATAAACCCTTATTTTTACGGCGGGCGCCAGGCTTTTATTGAAGCTATGGCTAAGTTCCACGGTCAATGTGTACGGCGTGCGCTCGATGACTTCAAGATGCAGCGTGGAGTGGTGGGGGGCACGGCCGATGGCGGTTGCTTTAAACGCCATCAAATCGGGGATTAGCTTTAACAATTTTTGGTAGTTTGATTCGCAGACTTGTTCAAGGCAGATGGATTTATTGACCGGGTTTACAAAGCTCATGGCCGCTGTCAGCTTTCCCGGTAACAGGCATGGGCGCTGGCGGTTTCCCACAACACCACTTGGGCGACGTTAAAGCCGGATTGTTTGAGATGCCGGTAAATCATTTTGCTCAGCACTTCTGCGGTGGGATGCTCGTCCAGGGCAAGGAAGCGTTCCTTGTTTTCGGTCAGCATCGGGATAATCGGGTCATCTTTATGTAGCAGGAAATTATGATCCAAATGTTGGTCGATATAGGCTTCAACGCAATCCCTGATGTCGGAAAAATCGCAAACCATGCCTTGGTCGTTGAGTTGCTCATGCTCAATGGAAATCGAGGCCTTGACGCTATGCCCATGCAAATTGCGGCATTTTCCGGGGTGATTCATTAACCGGTGTCCGTAGCAAAAATACACCTCTTTGGTAATCGTATACATAATTGTTCTGCGTTTTAAATTAACCGGGAAATTAATCCCCTTTTATACTCTTTATAGTAGCGGCAACCTCGTAGCTGCCGTCGTCTTGCTGGGTGCTTCTAATAACCTCGATAAAAGCGGTCATTGAGGGGGTCACTGTATTTTTGGGAATGACGTTTATTTCCATGGCCTTGCCTGCGTCAAAAGCGCGGTCTGCTATAAACGAAACACCGGCGCCGCTGATTGATGAGCAGCGTCCATGGTGCAGGTCATCTGAATCTGCAAGTTTGTAAGTGACGTCGCAGTCAATTTCCATTCGAATATAATTGCGTTTTTCATCATATCCCAGCATGTTGTTTCTCCGGTCTGGTTTACAGTTATTGAACTCAATGATTAAGCTGTAGGGTCACAGCTATAAAGTCTACTATAAAAAACGGAATCCGGGGGTACGATTTGCTATCTTGCTCGTCGCAGATGAATATTGGTCGCTCAAGTACTGCCGATAATCTGAAAATTATCGATCAATGGCTTGCTCAATTAAGCATTAAGAATTCAGGGCGAAAAGTCGAAAGGCAAAATTCCAGCGCGGGACTTGGCGGCAATAGTCAATATAAGACGCGCCAAACCGATTGCGAAGAATCGGTTCCTCGTAAAAAACGACGAAAATATGGAAAACAAGCGCAAACGCAGCAGTATAAATTGAAAGATCAAGGTCAAGGAACCACAAGCACTCACCCAGGAGAATGAGCAGCACGCCTTGATACATAGGGTTGCGAAACCAGCGATACAATCCGGTCACGACCAGCTTTTTCGGCGGGTCGATAGGAGCAGGCGTACCCAAGCCTTCAACTGCGAAGTCCCATGCACAACGCAGGTAAATGGCCGTCCCGATTAAAATGCAGATACCGGCGGGAACAGCTAGAATCAAACTTGCTGCTTGCAGGTTACCGCCCGATCGGGAAAGTAGAGAATAGGGGAAATACAGGGTCGCGGCGCCGGGAACGAGCACGGTGAAAAGTATAACCTTGAAGGCTAGAAAAAAACGCACGTTTCGACCTGTTGGGAGTGGACATAGTAAAGGACTCTTAAATTCGAAATGATTCTGACATTCCATGCATCCCAATTCAAGTGTTTTTGAATGTTGCGGGAATCTTGTGTAAAATCTAGGCTTTATCAAAAGGGTCTATTTAAACATGTCTGATGACTTGATCAACCAATTGAAAACCATGCTCATCGAAGGTTTACGCCTTGAAGACATCATGCCCGACGACCTTTCTCCTGATGCAGCCTTGTTCAGCGGCGGCTTAGGCTTGGATTCCATCGACGCGCTGGAAATTGGCGTTATGCTGGATCGCCAATACGGCATCAAAATCACTTCCGGCGACGAACGCAACAACGAAATCTTTGTATCCCTGCGGTCGCTAGCGGAGTTTGTCGCAGCCCATCGCACCCGCTAAATATGGGCAACATAATTAAGGCAGTCGGCATCGCCTTTGTTCTAATCGCCTATCCATTTCTCAGCTCTTATTTAGCCGAACGTGGCTTTGCCAACTTGGAGTTGTTGGTATTTGCCGCGCTTACCTTATGGCGGGGCTTTAAGTCTAAAATGATGGCCTTACGCATCGGCAGCCTGCTGTTCGCCGCCTTGTTGCTGGCGGGTGCTTATTTCGCCAACACCTATTTCGTTTGGCTGGTTCCATCCATCGCCTATTTGTGGCTGACGGTTCTGTTCGGGCATACGCTGTGGATCCCCCCTTCCCTATGTGAACGCTTGGTACGCTTACAATACCCGGACTTCATCCCCGGTATTGCAGAATACTTGCGTGAGTTAACCTGGGTATGGACGCTGTTTTTCGCTGTCAATGTGGTGGTCTGCGCCGTACTTCCAGCCCTTGCAGGACAAAAGATATGGGCAATTTACACTGGAGTGATTGCTTATATGCTGATGGGATTGCTTGGCGTTGGGGAATGGTTCTACCGTCATCGACGTTTCCCGAACCTTGAAATCCCCTCCATGCAGGAGACTTTCGCTTTCATGGCGACACACGGCCACAAGGTGTTTAAGGGAGAGCAGTCATAAATGATTATCCAAATAGAACGCAGATGACGCTGATAGGTATGATGAACGCAGAGTGTTCAAAGAAAATCTGTGCTAGTTCCCAAGCTCCAGCTTGGGAACTCAGTGCGGGAAGCTCCTGCTTCCCGTCTCACGAAGCTACAACTTGGATGCAGGACGACTGCACGGATGCAGAAGATAGAGCAACACATGGAGCAGTTGCCGAGGTAGAGCAACGCATGGAGCAGTTGCCGAGAGCTTCGTTAACTAGATTCCCAAGCTGGAGCGCTCGTCGTTATATACAAGCATTTCAAAGCACGTCATCCCGGCAGGGATTGCCGGGATCCACGACTGCAAGGATGCAGGAGGTAGCGCAATGCATGGAGCTATTGCCGAGAAGCCATGGATGGCAATGCCGAAGCAGGCAACAAGTTTCGCCACAAGTGATAATTACCAAGCATTCACATCCCTGTGCTCTGGATCCCGGCAATCCCTGCCGGGATGACGGTGTCTCGCAGACACTTGTGTATAACAACGAAAGCTGGAGTTTGGGAACCAGCGTAAAAAAAATCTTACTTAATCATAACTATCTGCGTCATCTGCGCTCTATTGTAAAGCCCGGTCTTTGCTTGCTGTTGGCGTTATTACCTATGCCAGGATTTTGCGATGAAACCGAATTGCAAGCGTTACTCGGACGCATCCGGCAAAGCGGGTCAGCCGAGTTCCATTACCAGGAAATCCGCAAACTGGAATTGGCCTCTTCCCCATGGCAAGGTCAGGGCAACATGCTGTCCGGCGCAGACGGCTGCTTGATCAAGCAGCAACTGCAACCCACGCGGGTTCTTATGGCTATCGCTGAAGGCCGCATGTATTACTGGGATCCCGAACAACAGCAGCGCCACACCGCCCCCCTAGGTCAATCCGGGCAAGCCTCGGAGCTGATTACGGTATTCATCGCCATTTTGCAGGGACGTGCCGATGAATTGAAATCGAGCTATGATTTTGTACCGGAACAGCACGCCAAGCGTTGGACCTTGCGCTTGACGCCTAAGCCTGGACTCAGCAATGAGGACGCGACGACTGTCGAAATATCAGGGGATGAAGATGGGCGTAAGCAACAGGTTTTAATCCGTCAACCGGATGGCGAATCCACCGAATACCGCATGGTGAAAACTGCCGAAGGCCCACAATTGGACAGTGCCATCCAGCACTTGTTGCACGAAGCCATGGGAGATTGATAGGTGTCTTTCGTTTGGAGAAAGCGCTGGTTTCTGGTTTTGTTCCCCTTGCTGTTGGCGGCAACTATTTGGCAAATCCATATAGAATCCGACCTGAACGCCTTTTTTACCGCCAGCGACACCGAAGATTCCAAGCTTCTGTCAGGCCTGTTGCAATCGGGCGAACTGTCGCGGCGCTATATGCTGGTGGTGGAAAAAGCCGCTGTTCAAAATAATGACAAAGAACCGTTCGGACTGAGCTTGTCGAAGGCCAGTGCTGGCGGTTCGACTAGCTCACCGCGAACGGAAGCCGGTTTGCAAGGACTCACGACTAGCCCGCCGCAAAACCCGGTTTCTCTGGATGCGTTCAGCGCCAAGCTGGTCTTGCAGCTTGCGCAGATCGAAGGCGTGGAACAAGTGTGGCCTGCTAACCAGCCGCCCCGCGAATGGATCGATGCCGTCCGTTCTTACGCCCCCTATCATGCCCGTCTGTTCAGCCTAAACCCCATCGAAGACGGGCTCGGACTGTTCGACCCCGCCAGCTTGACCAGTCGGGCCGAGGGGCTCAAACAGGCTTTGCTTTCGCCCCAGGGCGGATTCATCAAAGCTATCGCCAAGCAAGATCCTCTACTATTATCGCTG
>JANYKK010000028.1 GCA_025361585.1 Methylobacter sp.
CAGCTGCGTAGGTCGGGCATGCTGTTTATGCCCGACATCTCCAAACTTAAATATGAATGACGGATTTGGGGTTTAACCGCCGATTTTTCATTTTCGGGTGCTAAAATGTCGGGCAACGGAAAAGCTGTTGCCCGACCTACATATGTGAATCGTTATCATGCAATATCGCCGTGCTAAAACTCCCGGCGGCACTTATTTTTTCACTGTCGTGACTTTTCGGCGGCGGAAATTTCTTTGTGAGCCGGACAATGTCGAATTGTTGCGTACGGCGTTCCGAACCGTAAAATCGGCTCATCCTTTTACCATTGACGCTTTTGTGCTGCTGCCGGAACACTTGCATTGCATGTGGACGTTGCCGCCGGGCGACCATGATTATCCGATGCGCTGGAATGCCATTAAAAACTACTTCACTCGCCGTTGCCCGGAAGCTCTTAAATTACCGAGCACTCCATCACAGCGACGTAAACGGGCGCAAACCATCTGGCAACCACGCTATTGGGAACACCAAATCCGGGATGACCGTGACTTTGAAAAACACTGCGATTACATTCATTGGAATCCGGTGAAACATGGCTTGGTATCCGATCCCGGCGCATGGCCCTACTCAAGCTTTCACCGCTACCTTAGCCTTGGAGGACTTTATCCATCAAATTGGACGGTACTCCAGGAACCTGACAAGGACGATTCTTATGGGGAATGACCCAACCCGGTTAGTCAGATATGCTTTTATGCTCGACACTCCGATGTTTCGACATGTTGATGGATTTTGGACTTAACCACAGATGTTCCATCCTCGGACGCTAAAATGTCGGGCAACTAAAAGCTGTCGCCCGACCTACATTGAAAAGTAAAAAGTATATTTTTTAATTACATCAATCGAGCCGACCCTTTTGATTCGGCTGGTTCAGCCCATTACTTCACGATTTCTGCAGCAGCAGCCTTTAACTTGGCTTCATCGGCCTGGATAGGCTTCATCATGTCGTTTTTAGAATTTTTAGCGCCTGCGACTAAGGCATCAGCTGTTTTGAATTTGCTTTTTAAGGCGTCAACGGCTGGGGCAACGGAGCCATTGTGACAACCCTTGCAAGTGTCTGATGCGCCAGCGATTGATTGGGATGGTATTAAGGCAACTAAAGCCAATGTTGTCATTGCTAATAGAAGTTTTTTCATTTTCACTCTCCTCAGGTTTAAAGTCGCTATTAAGTTTAGCGGTAAAGTTCGAACGTTTTTTATCAAATTATGAAAGTTCAAACAATTAGATGCAGACGGTTTTACATCATCTACAAAAAATTTTTATCACACCCTCAATTGCAATGCAAATTCTTTGAAACCTTTCAGAAATATCATCATTGTCCGAATGAGCCGGGTAGGGGGCATTGCGTCTCTTTTCGATATTTGCGGATATTCTGAAATGTGTAAATGGTGCGCGGTGCGCACCCTACGGCTGATTGCCGTGTCAATGCATTAATAATCAACCGGCAATCTTGCTGCTAATTCGTCCCACCGAATCACAATATCCTGCAACACGCTGACCTGGGTTTCGCCAGTTAATTCATAGAGTTCGGGCTTGCCGTATTCGCCGCCGATCAAACGGTAAACGGTCAACACCCGATCCATCGGGTGAATCAGCCAATATTCTTTTACGCCATGACGCTCATAAACATTACGTTTTTTGATTTGATCGTGGCCAGCCGTGGATGGCGATAGCACTTCCACGATCCAGTCCGGCGCTCCGCGCACGCCGCGCCGATCCAGTTTGTTGCTGTCGCAGACCACTAATACGTCCGGCTGCACGACGGTATCGATGCTTTCGTCCGCTTCGTTATGTTTCGGTAGGCGGACATCGACCGGGGCAATGAAGGCGCGGCAAGTTTTATCTTGAAGCGCAAGGCGAGTCTGTAGATAAATCTCCCCTGCCACATCCTGATGCGCCAGATCGGGAGCAGGAGCCATCGCATAGGCGCTGCCATCGATCAATTCGTAGCGGCTATCATCAGGCCAAGTCAGATAATCGCCGTAACAATGGTGCTGAGTATCTTTTAATGCTAAACCCATATCGGTTTCCTCGCGTATTTCATTCATGCTGGTATTGATTGAAAAAAGCATAACACAGCGCATAGGCTCTAGGTACTATTTTGGGACTGCGGTGTATTTGCTGGGTGTGGAGATAAAGTTAGGCGGGGAAGGTGTTGCGATCAATTTATGAACACACGGACTTAGAAAAAGGGCGCGACGCGGTTCTCAGGCTTACCTCTTATTGAGTGCCAATTTCGATAACAATCGCGTCTATGCCATTCTCTCTTAACCGGGCGCGAATGGTGCTGACGCTGGTCATTTGGGTATAAGGCCCCATTTTTACCCGATTCCAGGCTCCGCTGCCGACTTGTGCTTTCTCAACTTTGGATTCAATCCCCATTAAAGCGAGCTTGGCTCTCAGGTTGTCGGCATCTTTAAAGTCTTTGAACGATCCGGCCTGCAAAATATAACTGGTGGCTTTGGCCTGACCTACCCGTTCTTCCCGGGTGCGGGTGCTGATTTCATAATCAGGCACAACGACTTCTTTTTCGGGCAGGATGGTATAAAAATCAAATTGCGGCAATATCGGCCCCGGTTCAGGTTTTTTTTCCGGTTTGGGCGCTTCGGCTTTTACGGTCTGGGGCTTGGTCGGTACCGTCGGTTGAGGGCTTGCCTGTTCTGAATCCTGTTGATTAAACACAGTGCTGCGCAAATAAACCAGAAAAACTACAAACGAAATAATCAGCGCCGTAATCAGCATCCATTTCCACAGGCTAAGGCCGTCTGATTTTTTCCGGTACGATGCAGAATGTTTATCCTGCGCCCTGTGTTTGTAGTCTTTAGCCATGTTACATCGCTTCAGGTGTGTTGATGTCCAGCAGACCTAAGCCGTTAGCCAGTATCTGTTTTACTGAGCAAATTAGATTGAGCCTTGCATTGCGAATTTTTGCATCATCAACCAAAAATTGATGTGCATTGTAGTAAGTATGGAACTCATTAGCCAATTCGCGCAGGTATTGAATCAACTGATGCGGTTCGTATTGCAGAGCGGCGCGCTCCAGCACTTCAGGGTAGCGCGCCAGTGTTCCGAGCAGGTTGGTTTCGTGCTCTTCGGTTAATAACGGGAGGTTTTCCATGCCCAGCAGCAAATCGCGCTCCCAGTTTTTTTCGTCCAATTGGCGCAATACGCTGCATACCCTGGCATAGGCATACTGCACATAAAATACCGGGTTCTCGTTGGATTTTGAGGTCGCCAGTTTCAGGTCGAAATCCATGTGCTGCTCCGACCGGCGCATCACGTAAAAGAAACGCGCCGCATCTTTGCCGACTTCGTTGCGCAGTTGCCGCAAGGTGACAAACTCGCCGGAGCGGGTCGACATTTGCACTTTTTCTTCGCCGCGATACAGCGAGGCGAATTGCACCAGCAGCACTTTCAGCTTGGCTTCGTCCGCGCCCAAAGCGGCAATGGCGGCCTTGACGCGGGGAATATAGCCATGGTGGTCGGCGCCCCAGATGTTGATGATCCGGTCGAAGCCGCGATCCAGCTTGTTCATGTGGTAGGCAATATCGGACGCAAAATAGGTGGTCTGGCCGTTATCGCGAACCACCACCCGGTCTTTTTCATCGCCCAATTTGGCGCAGGCAAACCAAGTCGCGCCGTCCTGCTCATATAGATGCCCGGCGGCACGTAAGCGCTCCAGCGCTTTTTCCACCGAACCGTCGTCCATCAACTGGCGCTCAGAAAACCATTCCTGATAGTCGACGCCAAATTCGCTCAGGTCGAGCTTGATGTCTTCCAGGATGTTGTTCAGGCCAATTTGAAAAAAGTCCTGATACAGCGATGCGCCCAGCAAGGTTTTGGCTCGATCTATCAGGGCATCGATATGTTCTTCCTTGTCGCCGCCCTCAGGTTCATCGGGCGGGATGTCTTCTAACACCAGTTCTACCGGTCTGCGATATTCATTGCTGGCGTTTTTATGAATTTCCGAGGCAATTTCACGCACATATTCGCCCCGATAAGCGTTGCTGGGGAAGCGCAGCACTTCGCCGCATTCTTCCAGGTATCTGAGCCAGATGCTGGTGGCGAGTATGTCCATTTGCCGACCGGCATCATTGACGTAATATTCGCGGTGCACGTCAAAACCGACCGCCTGCAATAAATCGGCAACCACGGAGCCGTAAGCAGCGCCACGGCCATGTCCGACATGCAAAGGCCCGGTCGGATTGGCGGAAACAAATTCGACCTGCACTCTTTTGCCCGCGCCGACTTGGCTCAAACCGTATTCATGACCTTGGTCGTGAATGAGTTTGATAACTTGATATTGGGCGGTAGGATCGATAAAAAAATTGATAAACCCAGGCCCAGCCAGCTCGACTTTAATAATGGCGGGGTCTTGGGGCAGAGCGGCCATCAGTTTTTCAGCCAATTGGCGTGGGTTGGTGTTAGCCGGTTTCGCCAGCATCAATGCCAGATTAGAAGCAAAGTCACCGTGCTGTGGGTCACGGGTGCGGTCAATTGTAATATTAGGGATAATTTCCTGAGCGAGAACGCCGTTTGCTTTAAGTGTTTCAACGGCTTGCAGGATAAGTTCCTCTATCTTTTTTTTCATTGCTTCACTGCGTAGGTTAGATCAAGTAAACAGACGCACATTATCCGTTAAAATCATCTGATTATCCATTCAAACAACATTAATGACCGTCAACTGGATAATATCCAGCGATCAATGCGGCTTTTGTCTGTGATGATGAAGTGTGGGCAGGAACGGAATGGTGACGACTTGGAGCAGGAGAGGTGTCTCGACGACTGCATGGACGCAGGAGGTAGAGCACCAACAGTAGGCGCTTTAAGCGACGCAGGAGCAGTTGCCGAGACTTAAACGTTATGTTGATAACGTGTAAGTCTCGAGGAATATGCGGCCTTATTTTTTGGTGAAATACATGTAGCTTCCGTACTTGTTGTCTTTAAGTACCATAGTTGTATCGGTTTTTTCCACCAATGAGTAACTATCGAATTTACCCGCTCTGCCCAGTATGCTGACTTTTAACATGCCGCCTTCGACAATATAGTCCACTGCCGGCGCATCATAGGGGTTGCCTCTAACTTGAGGAATATCTTTTTGGATCAGCTGGTTGTTATTAAGTACCCAAGTCATGCCCATCGGTTTCTTTTCAGAATCTTCTGGTGATTTTTTGGTGTATTCCAGAAACCAACTACCGATGATGTCCTTATCTGAATTCAGGGTGTCGGCAAATACAGCCGGGCTTGCCAATCCGAACAACAAGGATAACGCGAGTAATATTTTTATTTTGTTCATTATTTTTTCCTGAGTTAAGAAACTGAGACTATAAGCAACTATTTCACACTAGCATTGCTATTGTACAAGAAACTGAGATGAGTAGTATTTAACTTTATAGGGCTAATCTGCCAGAGCGGTCGGCTGGGCCGCTCTGGCAATACACGTTACTGGTTTGTTAGAAAGGTAAGACTATGTCAGGCTTGACCTGCTTCATCAGCTGTCTGAATTGCTCCTGAATGCCGCGCATGGCCGCTTCCGAATCGCCCTCAAAACGAATAACCAACGATGGCGTGGTGTTGGATGCCCGTACCAGCCCCCAGCCGTTTGGAAAATCGACTCGCATGCCGTCTATATCGGTGATCTTGCCGTCGGTGAAATTGGCGGCCTTAAACAGGCTGTCGATAAAGGTGAAGTTTTCGCCCTCTTCCAGCGCAACATTCAATTCCGGGGTATTGATGCTGTCGGGGAAATCGGCAAAAACCTCGGCGCTGCTACGCGCATCTTTGGACAGTATTTCGAGCAGACGTGCAGCTGAATATAACGCATCGTCAAAGCCGAACCAGCGGTCGTTAAAGAAAATATGCCCGCTCATTTCACCGGCCAGTTTGGCACCGGTTTCTTTAAGCTTGGCTTTCATTAATGAATGCCCGGTTTTCCACATGGTCGGCCGACCGCCGAATTTGGTAATCTGATCGGTCAGATGACGGCTGCATTTCACATCGTAAATGATTTCCGATCCGGGCTTGCTTGCCAGCACGTCCTTGGCGAACAGCATCATTTGCCGATCCGGCCAGATGATCTTGCCGTCGGAATCGACCACGCCCAAACGGTCGCCGTCGCCGTCAAAAGCGATGCCGATGTCGGCCTTGTAATGCTTGACCGTTGCAATCAATTCAACCAGATTTTTGGGATTGCTTGGATCCGGGTGATGATTGGGGAAGCTGCCGTCGATGTCGCAGAACAGTTCTTGTACTTCACAGCCCAGTAATTTCAGCAGCTTTGGCCCCAGCTCTCCGGCAACGCCGTTGCCGCAGTCCAGCACCACTTTCATGGGGCGGCCGACATGTACATCCTCCGAAATAACGCCGAGGTATTCATTGCTGAATTGGCTGTTTTGTTCGATGCTGCCGGGTGTGCCTGTTGCGTAAGCCTGATTGGCAATGCAGGTTTTAAGTTGCTGGATTTTTTCGTTTGCCAGCGTTTCGCCGTTGATGACCATTTTTAGGCCGTTATAATCGGCGGGGTTATGGCTGCCGGTAATCATCACGCCGCATCGCCCTTCGGTGTGCCGGGCCACAAAATAAAGCACAGGCGTAGGTACCATGCCGATATCCAGTACGTTGAGTCCGGTTGCAATTATCCCTTTAGCCAAGGCTTCGGCCAGAGCAGGGCTGGAGGTTCTGCCATCACGGCCGACTACGATTATTTTACTGCCCTGTTCCTTGGCCTGAGTACCTAGCGCACGGCCGATATCGTAAACCACCTCTTTAGTCAGCGTTTTGCCGACGATGCCCCGGATATCATAAGCCCTGAAAATGATACCGGGGTCAGCTTTTTTTACGGAAACCGGCATGTCAAAAGAGTCCGGCACGGGTTTTTCGACGATTTCCGGCTTGCTGGCTGCGACAGTCGGTGTATTGGTTTCGGCCTCGTCCAAAGCAACCGCTTTTGGCGCTTTAGGTTGCGTGGGTTCTGTCGACCATAACGCCGGGCTTTCTGAAGTTGTGAAGTCATCAGGGTCATCAAAAAAACTGCTCATTGCAAAATCAGCAGGATTATTATTATCGCCGGGTACACCGTCGTCTTGATTTTCCATGACCCGTTTAAACTGCGCCAGCGTTGAAATGAAGGCATTCATTTCGGTCAATTTAACGGGGTAGGTGCTCTGTAGTTTATTGGTCAGCATGTCTTTACAGGCTTTAAGTACACTGCCCATGTCATGCGTTAGCATGCCGGAAAGTATTCGCCAGCCGATAAAAAAAGCCAGCAACGCCAGAAGCGCGGAAATAACGATGATACAAGCAATGAGGGTCAGTCCGGTGGAACTTGTGGTGCTTGCATACTGATAATGCATCTCCCAGCCGGTATTGGCTACCTTTACTTTTTGTGCGTCATCGTTGGGATCGGCGCTGACTGGTTCACCGGCGGCACCCAATACCAGTGCGGCCTGTTTCAATTCAATATGTCCGTTTTTTAGTTCCGCTGCCTGTACGGTTTTGCTGATAAAATCGTAGCTCAGGCTGGCCAGAATAACGCCTACCACTTGGTCGTTTTGCATAATCCTGCGCGTCATTGCCAGATGCCGGTCAGGCCCTATGTCGCCTTGTACTGCCGGTAGCTGGTTTTTGGTAAACGTTTCCCGCACCATATCCAGGTCGGCATAACCCATTTTGGGTACGCTTTTGTCATCAAGCTCGCTGACGCCGGGCAATAACAGCCTGACCTTCAAGATGCCGGGCAGATGCTGTTCGAGTTTTGCCGCTTCCGTTGTTAGTTGCGCCGTGTCGGCGCTGGTAACTGCAGCCAGCACCTCAGGATCCTTAGCCATTTTTTCCAGCGTGTTGGTCAGCAGATTAACTTGTTCGGTTATGCTTAATCCGACACTTTTTGCAACGGCTTCCGCTGAGTCATGCTGGGCTTGCCTGATTTGCGTCGTACTGATCCAGTAAACGCCGGAACCGGCAGTTAAGATCATTAAAACAGCAAACGCTGACAGTAAAGAAAATAGTCGTATCATGATTATGCCCTATAAAGAAAAACTGCTTAATGCCGACCCGTGTGGCCAAAGCCGCCGGAGCCGCGCAAGCTTTGATCAAACTCGGCGACTTGTTCAAATTCAACCTGCACCACCGGCACAAAAACCATTTGCGCGATGCGCTCGCCGATATTGATGGTAAAAGGGGTGTCGCCCCGGTTCCAGCAGGAAACAAAAACCTGCCCCTGATAATCCGAATCGATCAGGCCGACCAGATTGCCCAAAACGATGCCGTGTTTGTGCCCCAGTCCCGATCTGGGCAATAAAACGGCGGCCAGCTGGTGATCGTCAATATGGATAGCCAGGCCGGTCGGGATCAGCAGTGTTTCTCCCGGCTTTAACTCGACCGCCTCGTCCAGGCAGGCGCGCAAGTCCAGGCCCGCCGATCCCGCTGTCGCATACTCCGGCAACGGAATGTCTTTGCCTAAACGGCCATCCAGAATTTTAAGCTGTATTTTTGTCGTGCCTTTCATGTTCCATTCTCTCTGCGATTAAGCTGATTAGTTGCTCGGCCAAGTGGTTCTTGTCGGTCATTGCCAGGTTTTTTTTGCCGTTTTTCCAGAATACCTGCAATGCGTTTTGGTCGCTGTCAAATCCCCCTAAATCCCCCTTTTCCAAAGGGGGGCTTGTCGGCAGTTCGGAATTTTCTCCCCCCTTTGAAAAAGGGGGGCTGGGGGGGATTTGTCCGACCCAGTTTGCCGCAATCATGTCCAGGTTTTTTCGCGCCAGTTTGTCCAAGGCGTATTGTTCAAGATCGTGGGTTTCTGCGGCAAATCCGACCGTGAACGGGCGGTTAGCGAGTTGCGCAACCTCCGCCAGAATATCCCTGGTTTTTTGCAAGGTCAGCGTGGTTTGTTCGTCTTGTTTTTTTATTTTTTCTTTTTCGATCAGCAAGGGGCTGTAGTCTGCAACTGCCGCCGCGCCGATGTAAATATCATGTTCCGAGACTTTAGACATTATCGCCGCATGCATTTGCGCTGCGGTTTCAACGCTGACCAAGTCGGCATCGACAGGCGCAAGCAGCGACACCGGGCCGCTGACCAGCGTAACTTTAGCGCCCGCTTTTAATGCAGCACCCGCAAGCGCATAACCCATTTTCCCGGAACTACGATTGCTGATGTAGCGTACGGGATCCAACGGCTCGCGGGTCGGCCCGGCGCTGATTAAGACCTTAAGTCCGCTAAAGCACTGCGTGGATGGATCAGTCATTAAACGGCGGCAAATTTCCACAGGCTCGGACATCCTACCGAAGCCGGTTTCGCTGCAAGCCTGAGCACCCTGTTCAGGGCCGATCACGATAACGCCGTGGCTTTTGAGTTTCTGGATGTTTTCCTGCGTAACCGGCTTATGCCACATGGCCTGATTCATGGCCGGGGCAACGTAGATGGGGCAAGTTGCGGCCAGATACAGCGTCGATAACAAATCGTCAGCCAAACCGTGGCTGCATTTTGCAAGGGTGTTGGCCGTTGCCGGAGCGATAACCAGCGCATTGGCCCAGCGTGCCAGACTGATATGGCCCATCGCATGTTCCGTATCAGTATCCAGCAACTCGCTATGCACTGGATGACCTGAAAGCGCCTGAAAGGTCAGCGGGCTGACAAACTGCATGGCGGAATGGGTCATCACCACGCGCACCTCTGCGCCTTGTTTACGCAACAGCCTGACCAGTTCGGCCGACTTGTATGCAGCAATACCGCCGCTGATGCCCAATAAAATATGCTTGTTAATAAGAATGCCCCGAAACTTGAACAAAAGCGGTATTATGGCAAGGATAAAGAAATTCTTCTATGCTTAAATTATCAATCAGATAAGGAGATTCCTATGTCCATTAAGGATTGGGCGGCAGAAGATCGGCCCCGGGAAAAACTGTTGCAGCGCGGTTCGGTTGCTTTGACCGACGCGGAACTGCTGGCTATTTTTCTGCGCACCGGATCGCCCGGCAAATCAGCGGTTGATCTGGCGCGTGAGCTGCTGGTCGATTTCGGCTCGCTGAACGCCTTGCTGGGAGCCGACCAGAAACGCTTTTGCCAGGGTAAAGGCTTGGGCGATGCCACTTATGTCCAGCTCCAGGCCGTACTGGAAATGGCTCGACGACATTTCAAGGAATCCCTGCAACGTGGGAATGTTTTGACTAGCCCTGAAATTACCCGGTCTTATCTCAGCGCACAACTCCGGAGCTACAGCTACGAAGTATTCGCCTGTTTATTTCTCGATAACCAACACCGGGTCATACAGCTGGATGAGTTATTCAGGGGTACCATAGACGGCGCCAGCGTTTATCCACGGGAAGTTGCCAAGCAAGCGTTACGGCATAATGCGGCGGCGGTGATCTTTGCCCATAATCACCCATCCGGCATTTCCGAACCCAGCCAAGCCGATAAACAGATCACTGAAAAACTTAAGCAGGCACTCGCCTTGTTCGATATACGGGTGCTGGATCATTTTATTATCGGTGACGGCCAGCCTTATTCGTTTGCCGAGCATGGGTTGTTGTGAGAGGGTGTTTGTGTCGAGTTAAGGTGCTATCATCTGAACGATTTTAACCACGAAGGCACGAAGGGCACGAAGAAAAAATATAAAACTTCGTGTCCTTCGTGCCTTCGTGGTGAATTTTTGCCATTACATTAGCTAAACAACGCCAGCGCTTCCAGGCATTTACGATAATGCGCCAAGCCGTTATCAGGCGGCAGCGTTAATCCCGGCAAGGCAAAGCCGTAGCTGATTCCGGCTTGTTCCGCATCAATCAGCCAGCGGCACAATTGGCTTAAACGCTCTTCAACATTGTGTCCAGGGGTCAAATCGTAATCCAGCCGGATTTCCTCGGATGAGTTTTCCCCTCCGTATTGTTTGCTGAACACGCCCAAGCCTTTGGCAAAGGCTTTCCAGTGTATGTGTTTGATCGAATCGCCGGACTGGTATTCCTGCAAGCCGTAATAATCATCGCCTTTTTTGCGGCTAAATCCCTGCTTGGCTTCTGCCGATGGCGTTTGGGGGAAAGGACTTTCATGATGCGCAGGCTTTGGATAAACCAAGGCCTTAAAGTCAAAGCGGATCGGCGACCAGGCGCGAAACAAGCCCAGCGGATAAGTGCTGGACAACGTGACTGTCCCCGCTTCGTGCCAACCTCTTTTGAGAGCGATCGAGTACAGCGTAACATGCGCCGCGCTCTGTGCTGCCAGGGCCAGGCTTTGAGAATCTTGCAGTTTAATGTGTATCTGGCGGCGCTCCACATCGGTCGGGTTGTCGATATGGATGTCGAAGCCTGCCGCCTCACCGGCAAACGCGGCTGTGCTGCGGCCTTTTTGCACGACTAGGCCGGCTAATGCTTTATAGCTGTGCAAAATGGTGACGAAGAAAACACTCGCCAGTAAAAAAGCCAGCATGTAGGCCAAGTTATTGTGATAGACAAAGGCAATCAGCAACAGCAGGACTATCAGTAGCACAAAGCCCAAACCCTGTTGCGTCGGTAAAATAAAAATCCGCCGGTGGTTTAATGCGAGCGGCGCATCAACAGCTTTTTCGCCTGAAACAAACCGGCTGAGCCTAAAACGTTCTTTTAACTTCAATGGACGGCGACGTTAGCTAAGATTGGCGCGACGATGGCTTCCGATTGGGTATTGCCTGCCCGTAACCTATGTCCAGCGACCGCCGCCAGCACAGCTTGCAGATCTTCGGGGATTACCGCATCACGCTGATCCATAAATGCCCAGGCTTTGGCCGCAGCCAGCAGCGCCAGACCGGCTCTGGGCGACAAACCGCAGTGGTACTCGGATGACTCGCGGGTAAAGTTAATGATGGCTTGGCAATAATCCAGCAAGGCACTGGATGTATGAACCTGGGCAACAGCCTGCTGTATCTGCTGCAATTGCTCCGGCGGCAGTTGCACCGGCAGCGACTCGCAGAGGCTGTGGCGGCTTTGCCCTGTCAGCAATTGCCTTTCTGCCTGATGATCGGGATAGCCCAGTTCGATCCGCATTAAGAAACGATCCAGTTGAGACTCGGGTAACGGAAACGTGCCGATTTGATGGGACGGATTTTGCGTGGCAATCACGAAAAAAGGCTGGGGCAGCGGGTAGGTTTTTCCTTCCACCGTCACCTGATGCTCTTCCATCGCTTCCAGTAGTGCGCTTTGCGCCTTGGGCGTGGCGCGATTAATTTCATCGGCCAATATCATCTGGTTAAACACCGGGCCGGGATGAAATTTGAACTCGTGATTTTTAGCATCGAAAACCGAAGCGCCGATGATGTCGGCAGGCAGAATATCGCTGGTAAACTGAATCCGCTGGTAATGTAAGCCCAGCAGTTTTGCCAGGGTGTGCGCCAGTGTGGTTTTACCAACGCCGGGAATATCTTCTATCAGCAAATGGCCGCGCGCCAGCAGGCAGCAGACGCTAAGTCGAACCTGCCGGGGTTTGCCGAGTATGACTTGGTTGGCGGCATCTAAAAGTTGATCGATTGCATTTTGCATGGGGAATGATAGGATGTTTGAGTTATCAATGAAATTGGACTCTATTATAGAGTAAGATTCAATCGCCACTAAGGCAGGACAATAAGAGGGATTTGTTATGAAAGAATATGAAGAGATACGCCACAGCCTGATTGACATGCTGGAAGACCTTGACGATAAGTTGGCTAAAATCACCCATGATGTCAAAGAACCTTTAGACAAGGATTTTGAAGAGCAGGCGACCCAAGCGGAAAATGATGAAGTCCTGGACGGCTTGGGTAATGCGGCCAGAACAGAAATAGAAATGGTCAAGCAGGCTCTTAATAGACTGGATAAAGGCCAGTACGGGCTGTGCCAAGTTTGCGGTCAACCGATCAGCAAGGAGCGGTTAAAAGCCATCCCTTATTCCAGTATGTGTATAAAGTGCGCCAGTCAGGCAGGTTGCTAACCGATAAAAAATAAGGATATTTCGCAGTTTTGTGCAAATCTTTTTGTTTAAAAAGCGTAGCCGCCTTATAATTTGCAAAACTCCCAAGTTTTTTATTCCCCTACTACTCCAACCAGAGACCTGTTTAACAATGAAAATGAAAATCGCCCTGTTTTTAGGACTGTTGCTGATTACCAATGTAAGTTTTGCCGAATTAAAGATTGGTTTTGTCAATATACCTGCCGTTCTTGAAAAAGCACCTCAAGCTGAAAAAGCTAAAAAACGTCTGGAACAAGAATTTTCACCGCGCGATAAGCAATTAGTCGCCCAACAAAAAGAAATCCAAAGCATGGATGACAAAATGGCCAAAGACGCGGCCGTTATGGGCGAGTCGGCTCGATCTAGCATGGAAAAAGATATTCTGAACAAGAAAAGAGACGCCAAAAGAGCTCAACAGGAATTCAGCGAAGACTTCAATGTTCGTCGTAATGAAGAACTGGGTAAATTGCAAAGCCGTATCGTTGAAGTTATTCGCGGCATAGCTAAAGAGCAAAACTTTGACTTGTTACTTACCGATGGCGTTATTTATGCCAGCGAACAGATTGATGTCACGGCTCAAGTTCAACAAAAATTGTCAGCACTGCCTAACTAATCGATCTTTACCGTCAGTCTTTGAGGCTGTCGGATATCAAGCCCTATCAAAAGGCGGCCAGTCGGTCGCCTTTATGTTATCCCCTCCCGTGTCTCATCAAAATAAAATGACATGAACAAATGGCAGCTCATCGAGAAGCTATCATTGGAGCCCCATATTGAGGGCGGCTATTTTTCCAGAACCTATAGTTCCGAGCTGAAAATCTCCATACACTCCAATTCGAAGCCCAGACGTTTACTGTCCTCTATCTTTTACATGCTGACCGACGACAGTCCGATTGGTTACTTGCATAAGAATAAATCGGACATTATCCATTATTTTCATGGCGGTTCCCCGTTAAGCTATTTAATCCTCCATCCTGACGGCAATCTTGAAAGGCAGGTGCTTGGCGCCGATCTTGATGACGGGCAGCAGTTGCAGTTGATTGTCCACGGGGGATGCTGGAAGGCAACCGAATTGGTTTCGGGCGAATTCGGCTTAATCAGCGAAGCGGTATCGCCCGGATTTGACTATGAGGATATGGAGCTGGCGGAACCAAACAGCATAAAAAATCAGTTTCCGCAGTGTTGGGATCAAATTGCAAAATATGTCAGGTAGCTCCTACTTTTGTCCATAAACAAGATTAATTCACCACGAAGGCACGAAGAGCACGAAGAAAAAATCGAGATAAAAGACTTCGTGTCCTTCGTGCCTTCGTGGTGACATGCTTTAAGTTGATGTTTTTGACGTCACTCCCAGTTATTTTTTGCCCAGTCGTTTTTGCTGGCTTATCATCGCGCGTAGCCGCAGCCATAGCTCGGCACAGCCTTTGATGACATGTGGTGCATAGATTTTCGCCCGTTGCAGCAGTAAACCGGCTTGCCGGAACAACATCAAACCGGTGCGGAAGGCCGATTGTTGCGCTCGGTGAAGCAGCGGTCGCAGTGCCGAAAAATCTACGTCCCGATCCTTGACCATGCCGCGCCGGTGCAGCCAGTGCAGTAGACCGCTGACGTAGAGAACGAACAGCCCTATGCCGGTAACAAACCAGAGTAACCGGCCTGTCGCACCCAACGCTTCGCCGGTGTGCATCGGCCATATCCAGCTGGTAAAAATTTCCCCCTGGGTAAATCCGTTCGGGTCGCGCACCTCCTTGACCTGGCCGCTCCAGCGATCCACCCAGACCGTGGTGTAGGGATGACGTTGGTTGATTTCACTGCCTTGGCGTAAATTGATCCGATAAATACCGCTGTCACCGGCGGGCGTGGTGACCCGCCGGAGTTCGGCCTTGGGAAACGGGCCGCGTGCGACAAACTCCGCCGATTCCAGGCCGACCGGGTGGTTGTTGGGTGTTGCTGTGCTGATAATAGTGCGCCCCGTTTCGCCGTGTTCCATGCCGGATGAGCCAGTCAGCGTTTCCAGTATTGACGGATAACTCAGGTGAAAACCGGTGAACGCCAGCAACAACAAAGCCGATGCAGTCAACAGCCCGGTCAGGCGGTGCAGGTCGAACGCCAGCCGTATCATGCCGTCACGATGACGAACCTTTAGTGCGTCCAGAATGCCGCGCCAACCCGGCCACCACAGATAAACACCGGTGCCGATAGAAACCATCAACAGTAAGCCCAACACGCCCACCGCATTCCAGCCGAAACGTCCAAGGTTAAGCTGGGTATGCAGATTAAGCAGCCAAGTGGTTGCCGTTTGCCCCCAGAACCGGCTGGCAACAACCTCGGCGGTGTACGGGTTGACCGAGACCATCAGCGGCGCGTACAGCTCGAAGAAAGTTTCCCTGGGCTTGTCGTACCAGACGGTCATCATGCCATGCGGAGATCTGGGCATTTCCAATGTCCAGGAACCGTAGCGGGTGGGGTGTGCCGTCTGTACTGCGGACATGATTTTATCCAGTGACTGACGCCTGCCCGATGGCTGCTCGATAACCAGTCTTGGGTTCAATAATCCGTCCAGCTCTTCGCGGTAAACGCTGACGCTGCCGGTCAGACCCATCAGCGCAAAAAAGAATCCGGCGATTAATGCCAGATACAGATGAACCTTAATCCAAGTTGACCGGTTGAGCAGGCGGTAAATGGGGAGTTGCATGGCGTTGGCGTGAGTTGAAAAAAGATCATTATCCCATACGGGATTATGCGGCGTTTATTTTTGCTCAACCCGCAGGACAGGTCATAGTGTTAAATAATGTTCGATTGGGTGCTTTTGCGGCAACTTTAATTAGCTAAGTAACCGTACTAATTGATTGCGGAAGTTGAACGCTCTATGCTTCAGATACTTATCAGCACCAACCGGATTTTTAGGTTAATCGGCCTTTGATGATTAAGCATGGTTGTCAGTTTTTGGGCAATGTTCTTCGTTAAAGTCGGCAATTAGCAGCTTGGAATTTAAAGAGGCTGCATTGGTTTGTATATCCCGTCTTTCTGGCGACGCACGAGGCGGAGGGCGTTCTAAGCCATCCTGAACTTCACCTTTGATCTTACAGCTTATAAATGCAATTACAGATTAGCCTTTTGGGTATTAAAGACTTCATTCCTCATGGTTATTGCCTATTGTGGAGCCCGATATTGCTTTGGCTGCACGTCATTTCCGATCTGCTGATCACTCTCGCCTATTATTCTATTCCACTGATTCTCCTTTATTTTATCCGGCAGCGTAAAGATTTTCCCTATCCGTTGCTGGCTGCCATGTTTGCCGGATTTATTATCGCTTGCGGCACCACGCATTTACTGTCGGCTATCACGATCTGGATACCATTATATTGGCTGGACGGCTTGCTTAAAGCCTTTACGGCTATTATTTCGGTTGCCACGGCTGTGCTGATGTTATGGGTTATTCCCCGCGCCTTGTCGTTACCCAGTACTGTACAGCTGCAAGCTGAGATACAACATAGAAAAACAGTCGAAGAAGCGTTGCGGGAAAGTGAATATCTCTGGAAATTTGCCATTGAGGGTTCCGGTGACGGCGTATGGGACTGGGACATTCAGACCGATGAAGTCAAGTATTCCAGGCGCTGGAAGGAGATGTTAGGGTATGCCGAAAACGACATTTTGCCGACCGAGCAAGAATGGGCAAAGCGTATCCATCCTGATGACCAGTTGTATGTTGCGGGAGTGCTGCAAGCATACATGACTGGAAAGACGGCAGCTTATGTCGTTGAATACCGCTTGCGCTGCAAGGATGGGAGCTACAAATGGATTTTAGCCCGAGGCATGGCGGTTAGCCGTAGCGAAGACGGCGAGCCCTTGCGCATGATAGGTACGCACACAGATATTTCGGCGCGTAAACAAGCGGAAGAGGCATTACAACAAAGTCAGAAGAAACTGCAAGAAGCGCAACGAATCGCGCATGTGGGCAGTTGGCAGCTGGATATGACGACCAATCATGTCGTTTGGTCGGAGGAGCTTTACCGTATATTGGGTTTTAACCCAAAGTTGCCGCCGCCTGATTGTACCGAGCATTTCCGGTTGTTTACTCCTGAGAGCTGGGAACGGTTGATTTCCTCTCTCCCTCGCACACAGGAAACAGGGATTTCCTGCGAACTGGAGCTTGAGATGGTTAAGGCAGACGACACACACGGATGGTTGCTGATACGCGGAGAAGCAATACGGGACGACAGTGGCGCCATTGTCGGAATGCATGGTGTGGCATTAGACATCACTGAGCGCAAACTAATGGAGGATGAGCTAAAAGCCAGTGAGGCAAAGTTTCGTTCTATTATCGAGGCTTCCCCCGTACCAATGGCGTTGAACGATGAGCAGTTGAACATTACCTTCCTGAATCCGGCGTTTGTGCAAACCTTCGGTTACAGTGTAAGCGATATTCCCACTGTGGCAGACTGGCGACTGAAAGCTTACCCTGATCAGGACTATAGGAGCCGGGTTGAGACTACCTGGCAAACAATGCTGAAAAAAGCCAGCCAGGAACAAGCCGATTTTCCGCCTTTGGAGGTAGCTATTCGCTGTAAGAACAATAGCATTAAAACCGCATTAGTGACTGCTGCCTCAATTAATCACGATTTTGCGGGTGAACATTTGGTAATACTGTACGACATTACCCAACGCAAACAAATTGAAGCCAAACTTAACGCTATTTTTAATGCATCAGTGGAGGGAATTATCACTTATGACACGTCCGACATCATCGTATCGGCTAATGCCGCAGTAGAAACGATTTTCGGCTACAAACCGGAAGAGCTGGTTGGTTACAATATCTGCAAGCTCATGCCGTCATCGCCAAGCTGTAGTTTTCCTCCCAAAGCAGCGGAAGATGTCGGTCAAATTCAGGAGATTGAAGGCGTTCACAAGAATGGGTCTTTAGTGCCTCTGGATCTGTCTATAGCAGAGTTTTCAATTGATAATGAGCGCTATTTTACCAATATTGTGCGCGATGTGAGTTTGCGCAAATATCGGGAACAGCAAGACAAGGAACATCTGGACGAACTCGCCCATGTTACTCGGCTTGGTTTGATGGGAGAAATGGCATCAGGTATTGCTCATGAAGTTAATCAACCTCTGGCTGCGATTTCCGGCTATGCGCAAGTCAGTTTAAACCTTATTAACACTGAAAATCCTGATCTGGTAAAGCTCGCCGAAATCTTAACCAAAACACAGCAACAGGCTTTAAGAGCGGGGCTGATAATTCATCGCATGAGGGAATTTATCAAATCTCATGCGAAACATCGTTCAGCTGCCGACGTTAATACATTGATTTATGAAGCTGTCAGCCTGTGTATTGCTGAACTTAAACACAGCGGCATAAAGTTGAAATTTGAACAGAAAAACAATTTGCCGCCTATCTATGTCGATCATGTACAAATTGAACAGGTCATCATCAACCTGATCCGAAATAGCGTTGATGCCTTACAAAACTTACCCGTAAAACAGCAACGTCAGATAGCCATACATAGCCAATTGACTTCCAATAACAACATTCAGGTTAGGATAAAGGACAATGGCCCCGGACTTGATGACAACCAAAAACAAAAAATAGTGATGCCTTTTTACACCACTAAAGATGACGGCATGGGTATGGGCTTGTCGATCAGTCGATCACTTATCGAAGCCCATAAAGGTACTTTGCGTTTCAATAGCATAGTGGGGAAAGGCACTACTTTTTATTTCACGCTGCCTATAGAGAAAAGTTGATCTACTATGAGTCGATGCATGTTAAAGATGGAGTGCAGGCTTCGCCTGCGGGCAATCACCAAAAGTAGGCGCTTTACGACTGCATGGATGCAGGAGGTAGAGCAATGCAGGAGCAATTGCCGAGGCGAAGCTTGCACTCTTGTCAAAAGTCTAATTCACGGAAGTTAAACGCGGCTTTAACGGTTCGCCAACAATCTCAAAATCCATTTTGATACGCTTGGCGGCGGCTTTCATTTCCGTTTTGTTCTTGAAAGGCCCGGCGATAACCTGATAGGCATCGTCCTTTTGGATTTTGCGGGCGGGTATGATCGGCCCTTGATGGTTCAACATGGTAGCCAGTTGTTGCGCCTTGGTTTCGTCATTAAAGCTGGCTACCAAAATGGCCCAGTCGCTGTCTTTTAATTCCCCTGCGACGGGTTGGTCGTAGAACTGTCCAGGATGCTTCAGCTGCGTAGCGTTTGCTGATATTTCCGCGACATCAGGGCTTTGCGCAAGTATCGGCGTGGGGATGCCGTCTGAACGCTGGAGTATGCGCTCGACTTTGTCCCAGTCAACGTCAACGCTCTTTTTGGCGCTGATGTCATGCAATTGCTTTAAGACCTGTTTTTTCAGTTTAGCTTTTTCTTTGGCCCATTTTGGCAATGGCTCATGCGCTTCAAGGTAGAGCATGTCCTGATGCCAAGCGGTCAGATAAGGTTGATGGATGATGCGTACCGGCATGCCGACCGTGGCTTTTTTGAACAGCACTTCAATGTCCTCCGGGTACATCTGCACACAGCCGTGGCTGATCTGCATGCCGATGCCGTAGGGTTTATTGGTGCCGTGGATTAAATAGCTGGGAAATCCCAGGCGCATCGCAAAAAGCCCCAGCGGATTATCGGGCCCGGAGGTAACCACTTTGGGCAGGGCATCGCCTTTTTCGGCATGTTCGCGGTGAATGGACTCGGGTACGTACCAGCTTGGATTGGCGTCTTTGGCGACGATGCTGGTTAGCCCCATCGGCGTATTCCAGCCCTGGCGACCAATGCCGACCGGATAGGTGTAAACCTTGTCCGGCTGCTTTTTGGGATAGTAAAACAGCCGCATATTCGCCAGATTCAGGGCGATGCCCTTATGCGGCGAGTCGGGCAGGATAAATTGCATAGGCAATAAGATGCGGCTGCCCGATTTGGGCGTCCAAGGGGAGACTGCGGAATTGGCTATGCTGATGTCGTTATAGCCCAGGCCGAAATGTCGGGCAATATCCGGCAGCACGTCATTCTCGCGGGTGTTGATCGCGGCAAGGCTGCCGACCATGTTGTCGCCGTCAGTCAGGTTAAACTCGTGGGTGGCGACGGTTTCAGGTTGAGCTTCGAAAGGCTCAAGGCTTGCCGTCGGTTCATCAGGAAAGAGCGACGATAAAGTCTGGCAGCCGCTAAGCGAAATGAATCCAAAAGCCAAAATGAATGGAAGGGCTGATTTTTTTAGGGCGAAGTTTTTTTTGCGGGTCATGTCTATACGCTGCGAGTAAGGTTGCAAACGCTAAGTGTAACGAGGCAACATTAAGATAGTCCGAAGGAAACATTAAGAAATGATTAAGTATGGGGAACTTAGAAACCGTTTTGAAGGGACTTATTTTCGTCCTCATGCATGGCGCTGAACCGCTTCGAAGGCTAAACGAAGCTTAGTCTTCGTGGTTTTAAGGTCTGGCTAATCATTCCCTAACCGGTTTGTCGGAGTTCAGCGCAGTCCATCCGACTACGATTCTGTAAACCATCAGCACAACGGTTGCAATCAGGATAAAAAAACCGATGCCGAACTCAAAGGTCAATCCCGATAAAGCCAGACCGGCCAGTGCTATCCACACGGTCTTGATCTGCCAGTCAAAATGGGATTCCAACCAAGTTCCCTGGACTTCGTCGCGCTTCATGAAATTGATCGCCACGCCGACCAGCAACGGTACCCCGGCAAACGCGAAAGCCAGTACCTGACAGAGATACACTGCCACGGTCAGTTTTTTTAGCGACTGTAATCTGTCGCCATTAGTTTGACTCGTCGAGACTTCACTCATAACGCACCTCCGGTTGATTTTTTCTGGTACGACAAACGCTAAAAGAATGCGTCATCCCTCTGTCTAATTATAAGCTTTATTACAGACAAATCAACCGGAGTTAAACTCATTTAATGCTTAAAAAAACTTCAAAATCCCAGTTCTGACAAGCCTGGGTGGTTGTCGGGACGGATTCCTAATGGCCAATGGAATTTACGTTCCGCTTCGGTTATCGGTAAGTCGTTGATGCTGGCTAAGCGGCGCTTCATCAAGCCGTTTGAATCAAACTCCCAATTTTCATTGCCGTAAGAGCGGAACCAGTTACCCGAGTCATCATGCCATTCATAGGCAAAACGCACCGCAATCCGCGCCTCATGAAAAGCCCATAGTTCTTTGATTAGGCGGTAGTCCAGTTCCTTAGCCCATTTTTGCTGCAAGAATCGCACAATCTGTTCGCGACCAGTAATGAACTGCGCCCGATTGCGCCATTGGCTATCGACGGTATAAGCCAGCGCTATTTTTTCCGGATCGTGGGTATTCCAGGCATTTTCAGCGGCGCGTACTTTTTGCGCGGCGGTTTCGGCGGTGAAGGGGGGGAGCGGCGGGCGGCTATTTTCAGTCATGTTCTGATCCTCGTTATGTAGGCGGAAAATAGAATGTAGTTTCTACCTGTCTTTATTGCAACACAAATTTAAGCCCGATCAGCATCAAAATAGCCGCCAAAATCGGCCGTAAAAATTTCTCGGGAATCTTGGCGCTCAAATGACTGCCGATCCAGATGCCGGGCAAAGAGCCGATCAGTAGGCTGACCAACAACACCAGATCCACGTTGCCCAGGCTAAGATGTCCCAGCCCTGCCACTGCCGTAAGCGGAATCGCGTGAGCCAAGTCAGTGCCGACAATTTTCAACGTGGTCATTCGGGGATAAAGAAACAACAGCGCGACCGTGCCCAACGCACCGGCACCCACCGAAGACAGTGTCACCAGTACGCCCAGCACCGCGCCGATCAATACGGTGGCGGGGATTTGCAGATGCTTGAAGCGGCCGGTATTCTCGGGAGTGCTATGTTCGTCGTCAATAGGCTCAAGCTTTGCAGCTCTGCTTAATAATATACTGCGTACTATCAGCGAGAAAGCGGTCAGCAGTAGCGCAATGCCCAGCGTAAAGGTGATCGCCCCTGAAGTTTCTTTGCCGATAGCGCTTAAATGCTTGAGTACAAACAAGGTCGCCAGCGCAAAAGGGATGCTGCCTAGTCCCAGCCAGCCGACGATCTTCCAGTCTACCGAGCTGTGTTTGTTGTGGTGCACCCAAACGCCGCCGGTTTTGGTGATGGCGGCAAACAATAGGTCAGTACCCACCGCGACCGCCGGTTTAAATCCGAACAGGAAAACCAGCAATGGCGTCATCAGCGAGCCGCCGCCTACGCCGGTCAATCCCACCAACAGTCCTACCAAAAGACCCGAAAAAGAGTATCCCCAATTCATAAAAAACTAGCCCTTGTTTTAATGCGTCTAAAAAGCTTTGTATTATAACAGGCTGGCAGGCCTGTTTTTAACAGTTGTTGTTTTATGTTTGGTTTGGGGGCATGATTTATTTCAATGACTGATTGGACAGATGCTTGTTTTTTCCGCGCCATCGCTATTTCGTCCCAACTCTTTGACAGTGTAAGACCTTTTATGAAATCTGCGGGTGACAATATCATAAAAAAGACAGTACAATACCCCGCGTCAGAAAACAGATGTTGAGTTAAGGGATTCCTAAATGGTTAGGTTGTCCGGTTATCAATGTTGTAGTTCTGTGTTAACCGTAGGTTTTTATTTTAGGAGTTTCAAAATGGCAACAGGCACTGTAAAGTGGTTTAACAACACGAAAGGCTTTGGTTTTATTGCACCTGCTGATGGCGGCGAAGATGTTTTTGTTCATCATTCAGTTATTCAGGGCGAAGGTTTTAAGACACTGACTGAAGGCGATACCGTTACTTTTGACATCGAATCAGGTCCAAAAGGTTTAACCGCTGCTAATGTTTATCCTAAATAAGGGTAACCGGATTTAAAAAAAAGCCCTTGTGAAGACTCACAAGGGCTTTTTTTTACCTGCCGCTTTTAAAAAAGCTATTTTAACGGGCGGCCTTTGGCATCTTTAAAAATATGCCCGCCAAAGATCAGGATTCCTTCTATAAAGCCCCAGAGCGCCGCAAATCCAGGCAGTCCGGTTACGTAAAGTATCACCGTCAACATTATTTGCATAAAGGCTAATCGGTAAAACCCCAGATAGAGCCGATGCACACCCGTCCAGCCCAAAAATAACGCCAGTACACCGGCTAGGTATTTGTATTTAACGGCCTTGGGCGGCTCTAAATACGCGCCCACCAGATTAATATTGCTTGCAATGGTTTCTGCTGCGTCAAAGTTAACGTCATCGCCTTCATCGGGCGGTACGTCTGCGACCCAATCTTCCAAATGAAACGTAAACAACGTCTCCTCGCTTTTTATTGTC
>JANYKK010000079.1 GCA_025361585.1 Methylobacter sp.
CGCTTACCCGGCGCGATCTCCTTAAGCACTAATTCGCATTCCCGGGGCAAACGTTTGGCATATTCATCATAGCCTTGCTGCACCCAACCCGGCATGCGGTTTCCAACTGAAATCAGATTTATTTGCATGCGGTGCAGGATACAGAGAACAGGCCGGTGATGCAATGCAGTCTAATAGTGGTCATATCCGACAATAAAAATAGCTGGCTAAAAAAACTTAAGTAATGGGTTTATCTGCCGCTACATTAGCAAACCAACACAGGAGTGAGTACCGTGAACATTAACTATTTAAAACCCGGGTTAGCAGCATTAGCCTTAAGCTTCTTGGCAACAGCCTGCACAACGATCAAAGTGCCGCCCTATGATCTTTTGCCGCATAAAACCATCAGCGCTATAGGCTATGGCACCGTGGAAAAAAGCGACCGATATTCACGCTCACAAATTAAATTAATGGCCATGCGGGCATCGAAAATGGATGCTTACCGAAGTCTGGCCGAGCAGCTTAATGGCATTCAGTTGCGCGGTCAGACTGCGGTCGAAAGTATGGAAGTCACTCATGACAGTTATCAGGTTTACCTTAATGCGTATTTGCGTGGCGCAAGGGTAAAAAGAACCTCGGCTATCGGTAGCGATCCCTATGCCGGCGATGATACGTTCGAAACGGTTGTAGAACTTGATTTAACGCCCAGATTCTATGAATGCATGAATGGTTCCAGCGAATTGATTAATCAATGCCTGCAACAAAACCAGGACATTCCGGCTCCCAGTTTCGATCCTAAGCCAGCCAAGGTATCGAGCCTTAATCCAGGCTGCAATGCGATGGATTGCTACAGCTATCCCAATACCAAGGGATTTACTCAGCGTAGTTCTTTTGGAAGCATACGCAGGCCGATTCAGGACGCATCACAGTTGGTCTTTAAGTCCGCTCTAATTCCTGTGGGATTTTAATCGGCATACATTTTATTTGTATTCTTGCCCCAAAATTTATAAGCGGTTAAGCCACAAATATACGCTTTGAAAATTATCATAAATGGCATTTAAGGGCTATTATGTAAGACAGTGATTATTCTCAGCAACGAACCGGTTTGATGAATGGCAAAAATATTTTTTAAATGCGTATTGGTATCGCTGATTTTATTAAGTCTATCGTGCGCCAATTTTCAACAACAAGCCCGCGCTGGCTCTAATATAGTGACTGTCGAAGGCCAGGCCGCCATTAACAAAGACATGCCGTTGCTGGCTAGAAAACAGGCCTTGCAGGATGCCATCCGCCAAGCATCCATGCAATCGGCCGTTGATATTCGCAGCCAGACTTCTGCCAACCAAAACAATATTTCACTGGACACGATGTCCATGCGCACCGCTGCCGCCGTAAGCAAAACAAACGTTATCAAGGAATGGACTGCCGGTAATATCTATCATGTTATGGCTCAAGTGGAATTGTCTGCCGATAGCGCCTGCTCCTCCCGGTACCGCAAACGCATTCTCGCAACCGCTTTCCCTTTAGTTAAACAAGAACAGGTGACCGCTTACGAAACCCAGGATTTATATGCTGGCATTCCACGCGAACTTAATAATCTGTTAATCGAATCCGGTGATTTTATCGGCAGTAATGCTACTAATATCAATTTATATCCAAGAGCCGATCAAGCTCCTGAAATACAAGACCGCACCGCCTATCGCCCATCAAAAGTCATGCAAATAGCCGCATCAAATGGCGTGCAATTAGTGTTGTCCGGCGTAATCAGAGATCTAGAGGTCGAATCCACCGAATATATGAGAGGCGCCGGGCCTTGGTCATTTGCCAAAAGTTTAGCGCGCGATGTTGTCGCCAGACGCGGGATTGGCATTGATGTTTATGTACACGACGGACTTACCGGCGCATTACTGTTCCAGCAGCGTTATGTTGACGATGTCATCGGCGATGTGTGGGTACCTGCAACTTATTCTGTAGGCAGTGAACGCTTTAATTCCACCACGACCGGAAATAAAATAACTGAAATCATAGAACAGGCCAGCACTGATATTCGCCAATCCTTGAGCTGTTACCCTTTTGCAACGCGCATTATTGAAATCAAAGGCGATAAGGTAGTTATTGATGCAGGCGCCCAAGAAAAACTCAATATCGACGATCAACTGGTGGTTTATAGTTCAAGCGGCAATGACTTAAATCTCGATGGCGGTTACAGCTTTGTAGGTAAGGATCAACAACCGGCTGGTGTGTTAACTATCCGCAGTATCGCGCCTCGTTACGCCGTAGGCAGTTTGGAAGCGCCTGCCCGCGAACTGGGCATCAAGGTTGGCGACTGGGTAAAATCCTGGTAAACAGCTTATTTCAACCTAGCCTTGCTATACAGACAGCTATAGACTATATATTTACATTTACATCCACTTTCACCCGAGTTCATTATGGAAATTAAATCAAGTTTTTTCGGCGAACAATCCATCGATCCCAGCACTATCATCAATTTTCCAAACGGAATCCCTGGCTTTGAAGATCAAACCCGTTTCAAGCTGTTTCATCAGGAAGGCGACAGCCCCCTTATTTTCTGGCTGCAATCCTTGGATGATGAATCCCTCGTCTTCTCAGTTGCGCAACCGTCTATTTTCAATATCAATTACAGTTTTGTATTAAACGATGCCGAAGAAGCCACACTGGGCATTGACGATACCGCTGACATACTTCTCCTGATAATCCTGCATAAAGATGCCGATCAGCCTAGTGCCATTAAATCATTGAAAACGCACGCACTGTCGCTTCTGGGCGCCACATCCGATCAACCTGCTATTAAAGGCGTCATCAGATCCCCGCTGGTGATTAACAGCGCAAAGAGAATAGGCTTGCAAAAAGTGCTTGCTCAAATAGAGCAAAATATAACGCTGACCGAAGTCGCTTAATGAAATTTCTGCTGCTAAAAACGCTTTACTTAGTTTTTAGCGGCAGACTTAAGATACTATCCTGTTGCTGCCACCTTTAGCGGCAGTTATACAACTCACTTGAACACAACCAGCCCAAAATCAGCCGTTAAGGTTATTACGATTCTATGGGCTGGCAAGCTTCTAATTTATGCGCATTGAAATCAAGCGGCCTGAACGGGAATGGAACTGGCTGAACGCTGAATCTCATTCTTTTCGTTAAAATAAATCAGGGTAGGCTTATGGATTTCCGCTTCTTTTTGATCCAATATGGCAAACGCACAAACTATAATCAGGTCACCGGGGCACGCCAGACGGGCAGCCGCGCCATTGACAGAAAACAATCCTGCCCCTGCTTCGGCGCGAATGGCATAGGTCGTAAAACGCGCGCCATTGTTGATATTGTAAATCTGTATCTGCTCGTATTCCCTGATACCCGATAAATCGAGAATATTGCTGTCAATCGCACAAGAACCCTCATAACCCAATTCTGAATGGGTCACCGTGGCTCTATGTAATTTCGCTTTAAGC
>JANYKK010000118.1 GCA_025361585.1 Methylobacter sp.
GGGAAAGCCCTTCAACATGGCGATGACTTTCCCGGTCGGCACGCACAATATGAAGCTGCGTTACTGGTTGGCGGCTGGCGGCATCAAGCCAGGATTTTACGCGCCGCCTGAAGATACGTCCGGCCAGATTGACGCCGAAGCCATGCTGTCTGTCACGCCTCCGCCGCAAATGCCCGCAACGATGGATTCAGGCACGATTGTCGGCTACTGCGTCGGCGAACCCTGGAACCAGCAGGCGGTGTTTAAAGGCATCGGCGTACCGGTGATCAGCGATTACGAGCTGATGAAAAACAGCGCGGAAAAAATCTTCGGCGTGAACAAGGAATGGGCGGAGAAGAATCCCAACACCCATAAAGCGGTCATCAAGGCGTTGATCCGCGCATCGATGTGGCTGGATGCGGAAAACAACAAGAACCGCAATGAAGGCGTGGAAATGCTGTCGCAAAAACAATATGTCGGCGCCGACTACGAGGTGCTAGCCAACAGCATGAACGGCACGTTCGAGTATGAAAAAGGCGACAAGCGCGACTTGCCCGATTTCAACGTGTTCTTCCGCCATAACGGTTCTTACCCTTATTACAGCGATGCGGTTTGGAGTCTGACGCAAATGCGCCGCTGGGGGCAAATCAACGAATACAAACCCGATAGCTGGTACCTGGAAACAGCCAAAAAAGTCTACCGCCCTGATATTTACATGGCGGCGGCCAAAGCGCTGGTTGCCGAAGGCAAAGCGAAAGCAAGTGATTTTCCTAGCGACAGCGAAACCGGCATCAAGCCGCCTAGCTCGGACTTTATCGACGGCATTGCGTTTGATGCGGCCAAGCCTAATGACTATCTAAGCAAGTTTGCTATCGGCCTTAAGGGTAAGCAAAAAGTGGTCGGCGGCAAGGTGGTCGAATAATTGTAGGGGCAATCCCTTGTGGTTGCCCCTTATACACCACGAATTTTGGGCAACCACAAGGGATGCCCCTACTTGCGGGAACGATTGAATTAAACGTGTGAGTGCCTATCTAAACAATGGACGTTGCTTTGGCGCAAGGACGCACCTTTTTTCCCTTTCACCTGTTTTTAATAAAGGTACCGAGTCATGCACAACCGACTGATCAAATTCTTAACCATAACCGGGTTCACCTGGTTTGTCCCGCTGGTAAAAATAGCCGCCGGTGAAAATGCCTCGCTGCAAATCCGCCAACTGTGGTTGATTATGGGCGTGCCTATACTCGCGTTCATGGTCTTTCTGGGGCTGTGGAGTTTTTCCGCATCGAAGGTTAACACCAGCCTGGGCGCTATTCCCGGCCCGGTCGCGGTATGGCACGAGGCAGGCGGATTACTGGGCGACCACTACGCCGAACGCGCCAAAGAGGCCGAGTATTACCAACGCCAGCAAGCCCGCAACGAGCAAAAACATGCGGAAGATCCTTCGGCCGAAATCAAAGTCCGCCCTTATAACGGCCAAGCCACTTATCTGGACAAGATTTTTACCAGTCTTTACACGGTGTTTGCGGGTTTTGTAATCGCCACCTTGATTGCTGTGCCGCTTGGCCTGCTGTGCGGCATGAATCCGGTTTTCAACACCGCGATCAATCCGCTGGTGCAGATTTTCAAGCCGGTATCGCCGTTGGCATGGCTGCCTATCGTCACGCTGGTGGTCAGCGCCGTTTATGTGGGCGGCAGCGATTCCTGGTTTGAAAAGTCTTTCCTGACCTCCGCGATTACCGTCACGCTGTGTTCGCTGTGGCCGACTTTGATCAATACAGCAGTCGGCGTGTCGTCGATAGACAAGGATCTGATCAATGTCGGCAAAGTGCTGCGGCTTAGCTGGAGCACCCAAATCAAGAAGATTATTTTGCCGTCCGCATTGCCTTATATTTTCACCGGCATGCGCTTGTCCTTGGGCGTGGGCTGGATGGTGCTGATCGCTGCGGAAATGCTCGCGCAAAATCCGGGGTTGGGCAAATTCGTCTGGGATGAATTCCAGAACGGCAGTTCCAACTCGTTGGGCCGGATCATGGTCGCGGTCTTTACCATCGGACTGATCGGCTTTGCGTTGGATCGCATCATGCAGTCTTTGCAAAACCTGTTCTCTTTCGGTAGAGGGGTTTAATTATTTATCCACGAAAGGCACGAAAAAGTTGATGTGGGGGCGACTTCAGTCGCCCAGCCAATAAACAACCTGCTGTTCAATTGGCGACTAAAGTCGCCCCCACAATCATGACCGTGACGCTGGAGCGTGGTTTGTTTGAATATTTTCGTGTCTTTCGTGGATGAACCGCTTTTCTATGCTTAATCAGGAGTCCCGATGTCAGTCGTAAATCTTAACATTGTGAATAAACGCATGCTAAATAAACCACCAGAGCCATCGAATGATGCTTACCAGCCGTTGCTGGAATTAAAGGCTGTCTGCAAAAGCTATGGCGCGACCTCTATCCTCAACAACATCAACCTGAGCATCAAAGAAGGTGAATTCGTTGCCATCGTCGGCTTTTCCGGTAGCGGCAAAACCACGCTGATTTCAACCATTGCCGGACTCATCCAGGCCGACAGCGGCGAGGTGCTAAAACAGGGCAAACCGATTACCGAGCCTGGGCCGGATCGCGGCGTGGTGTTCCAGAACTATTCGCTAATGCCGTGGCTGACCGTGTTTGAAAACGTCGCGCTGGCGGTCGATCAGATTTTCAAACACTGGCCTCCTGAGCAACGCCGGGCGCATACCGAAAAATATGTCAGGATGGTCAATCTCGGCGCGGCCATGGACAAAAAGCCCGCCGAACTGTCCGGCGGCATGCGGCAACGGGTCAATGTTGCCCGAGCCTTGGCCGCCAGCCCCGATATTTTGCTGCTCGATGAGCCGCTCAGCGCACTGGATGCGTTAACGCGAGGCAACTTGCAGGACGAAATTTTGCAAATCTGGTCGCAGGAGAAAAAAACCGTCATCCTGATCACCAACGATGTCGATGAGGCCATCTACATGGCGGATCGGGTTATCCCGCTTAACCCCGGCCCCGATGCAACCTTCGGCCCGGATTTTCCTATCAATATCGAGCGCCCTCGAGACCGGACTGGACTTAATCATAACTCCGAATTTAAACGCTTGCGCGCCGAGATCACCCGTTACTTGATGGATATTGGCATCGAGAAAAACGTGGGTTCAGCCGTTGATAAAATCGTCCTGCCCAAGGTCAAACCTAACACCCACAGCGATTGGAACCGCGTCTCTGCGATCATAGACACCACACAGGATGATTCAAACCGCCCCCGTTATCTGGAGTTTTCGCAGCTGTCCAAAATCTACCCGACACCCGACGGCAATAGTTCGGTCAAGGTCGTGGACGGCTTCGACCTGAAAATGAAAAAAGGCGAATTCATCTCGATCATCGGCCATTCCGGCTGCGGCAAATCCACCGTGCTGTCGATGACCGCAGGCCTGAACAGCGTATCCGAAGGCGTGATTATCCTGGACAACAAGGAAATCGACGGCGCGGGGCCTGATCGCGGCGTGGTGTTTCAAGCACCCAGCCTGTTCCCGTGGCTGACAGCGTTTGAAAACGTGATGCTGGGCGTCGAGAAGGTCTATCCCCATGCCGCCCAATCGGAACGCGACGACATCGTAGAATATTATTTGACCCGTGTCGGTTTGGGCGATTCGCTGCGTAAAAAAGCTGGTGATATGTCTAACGGCATGCGCCAGCGCGTCGGTATTGCCCGCGCCTTTGCCTTATCGCCCAAACTGCTGTTGCTGGATGAGCCGTTCGGCATGTTGGATTCACTGACCCGCTGGGAGTTACAGGAAGTGCTGATGGAAGTCTGGGAAAGAACCCACGTCACCGCAATTGTGGTTACCCATGATGTCGATGAAGCCATCTTGTTGGCAGATAGGGTGGTGATGATGACCAACGGCCCGCACGCCAAAATCGGCAAAATCCAAGACATCGATTTGCCCAGGCCGCGCAGCCGCAAAGCGCTGCTTGAGCATCCCGATTACTACAAATACCGGGAGAGCATACTGAGCTTCCTGACCGAATGCGACCATACGCATTAGCCTAGAAAAAACAGTTCACCACGAAGTCACGAAGGACACGAAGTTTTTGTCTCCAGTGAATTTGAAATACACGAACATTAAATCTCTCACTTTATTTCTTCGTGCCTTCGTGGTGAATCAATCCGTTACGCTGAGTCATTACTTTAAATCAATAAGGAGGCTTTATGCCGCTGAAAAAAACCAAACTGCCCGCATCATTACTGGCGCTCTCTGTGGTAAGCGGATCGGCCTTAGCCGGCATTACTCAGGATGTCGAGGATGCGCTTAATTTCTATCATTACGGCAAAAACGGTGCGATCAAGTTTGACCTGAACACGCGGTATGAAAACGTCAACCAGGAGGTTGTCAGCAATCCAACAACCGGCCTGCCTCAAACAGGCGCACTACAACCGCATACCGCCGAAGCCGTTACCTCGCGCTTACGGATAGGTTTGCTCTCGCCGACATTTCACGGTTTGCAAGGTTTTGCTGAATACGAAGGCAATCTTGCCATGCTGGAAGATTTCAACAGTAACCGCAACGACAACACCGCTTACTCAAGGATCCTCGATCCGCAAAAAAGTGAACTCAACCAATTATGGATCAGCTATGCCGGTATTCCCGATACATTGGTTAAAGGCGGGCGGCAACGTATCAAGCTAGATGACGACCGGTTTATCGGTAATGTCGGCTGGCGGCAAATGGAAACGACCTTTGATTCGGTGCTGATTACCCACAACAATCAACAGATTTTCGGTTTGACCGTTAACGCAGGCTATATCGGGAACGTAAACACCTTTACTTCCACGACCGAAAGCATTAATGCGCCGATTTTGAACATTAATTATAAAGTTGGCGATTACGGCAATCTGGTCGGTTACGGCTACTGGCTGGATTATACCGAGCGGGAAAATGCTGAAAAATCCAGCCAAACTTATGGTCTGCGTATGAATAATTACCAAAAACCGGGGGACTCGCTCAAACTAAGTGATAACTACGGTCTGGTTTATACGGCCGAATGGGGCTATCAACAAAATTACGGCAATGGCAAAACGGCGTATCAAGCCAAGCGCATCAATCTGATGGGCGGCTTTACGGCCTATAACTTCACCTTTCAGGGCGCCATGGAGCAACTGGACGGTAAAGGCCTCAATAAAACCTTTGACACGCCATTGGGAACCAATCACGCATTTCAGGGTTGGGCGGACGTATTTGTCACAAATACGCCTAACCAAGGTATCCGTGATGTATTCGGCACGGTAATCTCCACCTTTGACCGTGGCGATATTATCTTGACCGGGGTTTATCATGATTTTTCCGATGATACCGGACAACTTCATTACGGCAAAGAATGGGATTTTTCAGCACTCAAGAAATTCGGCAAGCATTATTCCTTGTTAGCCAAATATGCTTATTACAGCGCCGATGACACCTATACCAAGAGAGACGCTTCCTTTGCTAATACCGATACCCAAAAAATCTGGTTGCAGGGGAATATCAGCTTCTAAGGCTTTTATCCCAATAAACAAAAAAGGCGGCTGCTCAGGATTACTGAGCCGCCGCCTTTTTTTGCCGAATGATATTTTGATTAATAAAGCTTACAAATCAAGATAACCGGTCTCTTCATGCAGCACGTTATCCAGACCTTGCACTTCTTCATCGGAAGTCACCCGTAGGCCTATGAATTTGTCCAAACATTTCAAAATCAGGTAGCTGAACAATGCGCTCCAGGCAGCAGTTACCACTATCGCCAAGGCTTGAACTTCGACCTGATCAATAATTGAAACGCCCTCGGCTAAACCTAGTCCGCCCAGGCTGCTGGCTGCAAATACGCCGGTCAATAATGAGCCGGTCACGCCGCCTACGCCATGAACGGAAAACACGTCCAGGGAATCATCGATTTTCAGGCTGCGTTTAACGTATTGGGTTGCGTAAAAACAGACGAAGCCTGCGGTAATGCCGATCACCAGCGCACCGAACGGGCCGACAAAGCCTGACGCGGGGGTGATAGTGCCCAAGCCTGCGACCATGCCGGTCACGATGCCCAATACGCTGGGTTTGTTAAAGCGCTTCCATTCGATAAACATCCAGGTTAAAGCCCCGGAAGCTGCACCGATATGGGTCACCAGCATCGCCATGCCTGCGCGACCGTCTGCGGTCAACGCGCTGCCCGCATTAAAGCCGAACCAACCGACCCACAACATGCCTGCGCCGGTCACCACCATGGTCATGTTATGCGGCGGCATGGCTGTAGTGGGAAAGCCTTTTCGTTTGCCCAAGACTAATGCGGCCACCAACGCCGCGACTCCGGCATTAATGTGGATGACGATGCCGCCTGCAAAATCCATCGCGCCCAAATCGGCCAGCCAGCCGCCGCCCCACATCCAGTGGCAGATCGGCAGATAAACCATGATCAGCCATAAGCCGCTAAACCACAGCATCGCCGAGAACTTCATCCGCTCGGCAAAAGCGCCGACGATCAGGGCCGGTGCGATAATCGCAAAAGTCATCTGGAACATGAAGAAAACGGATTCAGGAATGCTCCCTTTCAGTGACGCCACGCCTATGCCCGGCAGGAATACCTTAGATGCGCCGCCGATCAGCTTTTGCAGCTCTCCGCCATCGGCGAAAATAAAACTGTAAACCCCGGCCAGCCAAAGTATCGAAACCAGGCAAGTAATCGCAAAACACTGCATTAATACCGACAGCACGTTTTTGCTTCTGACCAATCCGGCATAAAACAGCGACAAACCCGGTATGGTCATAAACAAGACCAGGGCGGTCGAGGTTAAAATCCATGCGGTATCGGCTTGATTTAATTGATCCGCAACAGCAAGATTGGGTAACAGCAAGAGGCTTAGAAACAGCCTTCTATTTATTATTTTTAACAACATTATTTTTCCTTGTGCCTTTAAATGGCATCTTCTCCGGTTTCACCGGTTCTAATACGAATAACTTGTTCCAAATTGGAGACAAATATTTTCCCATCGCCGATTTTTCCGGTATTGGCCGCATTAACAATGGTTTCAACGGCTTTATCGACAACATCGTCGGCGACGGCGATTTCTAATTTAACTTTGGGCAGAAAATCAACTACATACTCGGCACCCCGGTACAACTCGGTGTGGCCTTTCTGACGGCCGAAGCCTTTTACTTCGGTTGCGGTAACGCCTGCAACGCCAATTTCAGATAATGCTTCTCGGACATCATCCAATTTGAACGGTTTAATGATCGCGGTTATTAATTTCATATTTTCTCTCAGTTAGATAGTAAAAATGCGGGAAACATAGGCTGCAATCATAGTGAATTATCAATCAACATACAATTGAGACCTGATAAATACACAGACTGCCGTATTTTTATCGAGCTTATTGCCTTCTCACAAACGCAAAAACGGGCGCACAATAAATGTGCGCCCGTTTTTGCTAAACAGTCTAGCTTTGAGAAAAATTCGCTATTAAATCAGCTGTGGTACGCCGTCTCGCCGTGCTCGGAAACATCAAGTCCTTCACGCTCGACTTCTTCGCTGACCCGAAGCCCAATCACCATATCGACGATCTTGTAAGCTATAAAAGAGACCACAGCTGACCAGACGATACAGACTCCCACGCCCCAAGCTTGACTGGTGAGTTGTCCGATCATGCTGTATTCAGCCACGCCGTTGGCGACATAATCCCAAACGCCGGTGCCGCCTAGCGATGGGCTGGCAACGACACCTGTACCCAACGCGCCGAGAACCCCGCCTACGCCGTGGACGCCGAAAGCATCCAAGGAGTCGTCATAGCCCAGAGCGCTTTTCAGCATAGTCACCGACCAGAAACATATCGCACCGGCGGCAAGCCCTAAGAAAATAGAACCCATTGGGCCAGCCCAGCCACAGGCAGGCGTAATCGCAACCAGACCAGCTATCGCGCCGGACGCGCCGCCCAACATGCTGGGTTTGCCGCGCAACAGCCATTCTGCGCCTATCCAGGCAAGAGTCGCCGCCGCACTGGCCAGCAAGGTATTGACGAAGACCAAAGCGGCAAGGCCGTTGGCTTCCAGGTTGGAGCCGACGTTAAAGCCGAACCAGCCTACCCATAACAAGGATGCACCGATCATGGTCATGGTGACGCTATGCGGCGCCAGCGATTCTTTCCGGTAACCGATACGTTTGCCTATCATCAAGCAGCCTACCAATCCAGCAATACCGGCGTTGATATGTACAACCGTGCCGCCTGCAAAATCCAGCGCGCCTTTTTGGAATATGAACCCTGCCGTAGCGCCAGCTGCTGTTCCGGCCGTAGCGTCGGTATAAGCATCGGGACCTGCCCAATACCAGACCATATGCGCCATCGGTAAGTATGAAAACGTAAACCACAGCACCATAAAGAATAAGACCGCTGAAAACTTAACCCGTTCGGCAAAAGCGCCGATGATCAGCGCGGGAGTAATCGCGGCAAAGGTCAGCTGGAAGGCGACGTAAATATACTCAGGTATGACAACGCCCTTGCTGAAAGTGGCCGCCAGCGAATCAGCGGTGATGCCTTTCAGGAACAGCTTGCTGAATCCCCCGAAGAACGCATTGCCCTCGGTAAACGCGATGCTGTAACCGTAGACCGCCCATAAGATGGCGATCAGCGAAAAAATCACGAACACTTGCATCAACACGGACAGCATGTTCTTGGCGCGCACCATGCCGCCGTAAAACAGCGCCAAGCCTGGAATAACCATTAGGATGACCAGCACGGTTGCCATAATTACCCATGCAGTATCGCCTTTGTTAGCTGCTGGAACAGCTGTTTCCGCAACAGAAAGTCCTGAAAAACCGAGCAAAGCAAGCAGAATGAAGGTAGTTAAAAGTTGTTTCATAGTTCCTCCTTAATATTAAAGTGCTTCTTCGCCAGTTTCTCCGGTACGAATCCGGACAACCTGCTCTAAATTGGTTACAAAAATTTTACCGTCGCCTATTTTGCTGGTGTTGGCCGCTTTGGTAATGGCCTCTACGGCTTGTTCCAGCATAGCGTCAGCCACCGCTATTTCAATTTTGGTTTTGGGTAAAAAATCAACTACATACTCAGCGCCGCGATACAACTCGGTATGGCCTTTTTGGCGACCGAAACCTTTGACTTCGGTGACGGTGACTCCGGAAACGCCTATATCCGAAAGCGCTTCGCGCACATCGTCGAGCTTAAAGGGTTTAACAACAGCAGTTATCAGTTTCATACTATGCCTCTTGCTTTAAATTAATGACTCAACGTTTTATGCATCTTGGCCATGCTTAGGT
>JANYKK010000129.1 GCA_025361585.1 Methylobacter sp.
CTCCGATAGCGTACTAAACCTCGGCAAGCTGTTATCGGAAGGCGGCGCGATCAACGTGTTTGCCAGCACCATCACCCACAGCGGAGAAATCAATGCCGACAGCGTCCAGGTAGACAAGCAAGGCCACATCCAATTGGTTGCCGGGCAAGATATTACGCTAACGGCGGGCAGCAGAATCTCGGCTAATAACAGCCAAGGCGATGCAGGAACGATCCATATCGACAGTAAAAGCGGCACCCTCTTGGCTCAAGGCACAATAGAAGCCAAGGCCACTCAAATCGGCAAAGGCGGCAAAATAGAACTGCTGGGCGAACAGGTCGGTGTGCTGGAGCAAGCGAGTATCAACGCCAGCGGTGAAAACGGCGGCGGCGAAGTTTTAATAGGCGGCGATTATCAGGGTAAGAATTCCTCTGTCCACAATGCCAAAGCGACTTATATCGGCAAAGACACAACCATAAAAGCCGATGCCAAGACTAATGACGATGGCGGCAAGGTCATTGTCTGGTCGGATGAGACGACGAGAGTCTACGGCAACATCTCGGCCAAGGGTGGAGCCAACAGCGGCAACGGCGGATTTGTCGAAACCTCGGGGCACAACTATCTCGACTTCCAGGGGCTGGTAGACACACGGGCGCCACATGGGATGGATGGAACCCTGCTGCTTGACCCGTCAGACATCGCTATCGAAAATTCCACGGTTGGCGGCGGTTCCTTTAACACCGGCATATTCTCCGGCGCTACGGCCAACTCCGTCCTTACCTGGGCTACCATTAATGCCCAATCGGGCAGCTTGTCGATACAAACTTCCAACGCCACAAGCAGCAATGGCGACATCAACATCAATGCCAGCGGAACGCTAACTGGACCCAGCACCCTGACCCTGCTCGCCAATCGCAACATCAACTTTGCCAACGGAGTTTCCGTCAGTAGTAGCGGCAGCCGCGATTTCAACCTGGTCGCCGGGTGGAATAATACAGGCTGGGCTGTAACATCAGGCACAGGCAACATCACTTTTGGCACCAACTCCAGCCTTTCTACCACCGGCAATGTCTGGTTCAATGCCGGTAATTCTGTCACTGGGGGGACAACGTCCGCGATTACCGCCAATACACTAAACATAGGCAACACTAACGGAGGCAGTTTACCAGGCGGCGTCAGCTTGCAGGGAACCAATATGGTGAACACGCTAGCGGCGCAAATAGACAGCTCCACCGGCAGTCTGACCTTTAACAATGGAAAGTCTTTGACCATTGGTGCGGGCACTTACTTCAACGGAATTGTGGCTACCGGCAATACCAATTCCATCAACATCACCACCACCGCTGGCAACATCAGTGTCAACCAGAATATCACTTCCTCCGGATCAGTGTCGCTAACATCATCGGCAGGAGCAGTCTCCGAAGCAGGCGGCGTCATCAATACGACGGGGCTTTTGACGACGAATTCCAGCCTCGGAACAACATTGAATGGCGCAAATACGGTTGGTAGTTTTCATGCATCCAACAGCACCAGCGGAAACGTTGCGCTGACCAATACCGCAACGAACCTATCGCTCACTGGCGTCAGCAACTCAGCGGCTAATAGCAACGTTACGATCAATAACACCGGCAAGATCACCAATAGTGGGGCAATAAGCGCCGACAATGTTAGTGTTAAAGCTGACAAAATGACTCTCGAAAGCGGTACGATCAGCGGCAGCAACTCTGTCAGCCTCTTGAGCAACAACGCCATTGACATTAGCACGGGTACTACCGACAACTTATCGAACACACTTGAACTAAGTAACGCCGAGTTAAATACCATCACGACCCCCATTCTGCGTATAGGCGATGCCAACAGCGGAGCCATTGACATCAAGTCGGCCCTGTCATTGACGAAAATTTCCAGTGCGCTGAACCTGACTTCCGGCGGCGCCATTACCCAGCAAGCCGGCGCAACAATCGCCGCTTTACCTGGACTGAGTTTATCTGGAACTTCAGTGAAATTAACCGAAGCGAATGGTGCAGGCGTAATTTCAGGCAAGGCCACAGCGGGTAATTTCCAGTACGACTCAGCTAACCAGCTGACAGTTGCCGCGGTGGATGGCGTCAGCGGCATTACCGTGCCTTCTGCCTATGATATTCGTTTGAAATCCAATGTGGGCATCAATCAGCAATCGGGAGCAAACCTGGTTGGCGGCGGACTGGGATTAAAAACATTGGGATCGGTTTCGTTGTTAAATTCCGGCAACAATATAAGCAACCTTGCTGCTGATTTAAGTATGGGCGGCCTGGGTACGGGTAGTTTTGGCTTTTTCTCCAACAGCAATCTTACCGTGTCCGGCATCCTGTCGACTGACGGCGTCACCAAAATTGACGGCATCACCACCAATAATAAAAATATAGACATTACTTCCAAAGCCCTAACCATTAATAGCCTTATCAATGCCGACACCGCCAGCGTTGATCTGACCACGGACACCCTAGCCTGGGATAGCGCCGGCAATGGTAGGGTTATAGCCGGTGAGGCAAGCATCAACCAATATACCGCCTGGCGCCCCATCACAATCGGCGCGGGTTGTATCGGTGGTTCGGGAACTTGCCTGAGTATAACCGAGCTGTGGAGAATACAGGCCCCTGTTATCGGCATCGGTTACGACAGTTCGGGTAGCCTTACTTCAGGGGACATTTACGTTGCCGGCATCACCTATGGCAGTTCACTTCTCTCTGACCGAAATGCTGCAACCACTCGCATTGGCTTATTAAGTGGCGGCACTATCACACAAAGTGCAACCCCTATT
>JANYKK010000196.1 GCA_025361585.1 Methylobacter sp.
CGCGAATTTGTCATGCTGACTTTGGCCGAGCAGCTGCAAACGCAGTTCCAGGCTTTATATCAAAACAATCATAAAGATGAATCCGGTAAATTCGACTCCGGCGCAATAGGACGCAGACGCATCAAAAACACCTGCTTAAGCTATCTAAGCAAGCTGGAAAACAGCGTTATTCATCAACTGTCGCAACAGCAGTTTAATGCCGCCAAAAACATGACTGACCAAATGGCAGCGCTAGCGGTTATCGTTAATAACCCGCATCCCGCCAAACAACAGTGCTTGGACAGCTTTTACCACCAATGGCAAGCGGAAGCCTTGGTTATCGACAAATGGTTTGCGCTGCAAGCCTCCGGCAGCATGCCCGACACTTTTGCGATCGTGCAGGCGTTGATGCAGCACCCGGCGTTCGATTTAAAAAACCCGAACCGGGTCAGGTCATTGATAGGCGCCTTCAGCCAGTCCAACCCGCTGCATTTCCACGCCGCCAACGGGCAAGGCTATCGATTCCTCGCCGACCAGATTATCGCGCTGAACACCTTGAATCCGCAGATTGCCTCGCGGATGGTTGGCGCGTTAACGTCGTGGCGCAGATATGACCAAGGCAGGCAGGCGCTGATCAAAGCTCAATTGGAACGGATCATGACCACGGAGGCGATTTCCAAAGATGTTTACGAAGTGGCGAGTAAAAGTCTGGGCGTAGGGACGACCGGCCGGTCGTCCCTGCAAAACTAATGATAACTCAGGCTAAAAACGTATTGATTACCGGCGCCGCCAAGCGCATCGGCGCGGCTTGCGCCCGGCTGCTGCATAGTGAAGGTTGCAATGTTTTTCTGCATTACCGGTCTTCATCGGCAGAAGCGCAGCGGCTTTGCGACGAGCTGAACCATCAGCGGCTAGGTTCGGCAAAAATCATGCAGGCCGATTTATTAAACATGGTCGAACTGGAAGCGGTTGCCAGAGAGGCCGAAATGGCCTGGGGCGGCATCGATGTGCTGGTCAATAACGCTTCATCCTTTTATCCGACGGTTATGTCTGATGTGACCGAATCGCAGTGGGACGAGTTATTGGGCAGTAATTTAAAAGCGCCGTTTTTCCTGGCGCAAGCCTTAGCGAAGACTTTAGCCGACAATAACGGCTGCATCGTCAATATTGTCGACATCCATGCTGAACGAGGCTTAAGCGGTTATCCCGTGTACAGTATTTCGAAAGCCGGACTGGCCGCCATGACCAAGATTTTAGCCAAGGAATTGGGGCCGGAAGTCCGGGTCAACGGCGTGGCTCCAGGTGCGATACTCTGGCCTGAGAGCGATTTATCCGAATCGACCAAGCAGGAGATATTGCAACGGGTAGCTTTAAAACATAACGGTGAGCCGGATGATATAGCCAAGGCAGTGCTTTTTTTGATTAAGGATGCCGGCTACATCACCGGCCAGATACTGACCGTTGATGGCGGGCGCACGCTATTTTGTTGAAGCCCAGGACGGCGTGACGCGCTTTTGCTTCAGTTCGGTCTTGTCGAACTTGTCCCACAGCTCGGCATAGCTCAGTCCGCTGATCGGATGCTTCAAGGTCGGGGCAATTTCTGCCAAAGGCTCAAGCACAAAAGCGTAATGCTCGATTTCATCACGGGGTATCTGCAAGCGACCGTCATTGACAATCAGATCGCCGTATAAAATCAAATCCAGGTCTAAAGTACGCGCAGCAAATTTTCGGCTGTCTTTGGTGCGGCCATTATCCAGCTCAATTTGCCTGAGCTGTTTGGCAACCGCTTTTACCTCCAAGTCGGAATCGAAACCGACCACCAGATTGTAAAAAACATCGCCGGTAAAGCCGACGGCCTCGGATTCATAAATGCTTGAGACCGTCAGTTCGCCAAAGGCTTGTTCAAGCGCTCGCAGGCTGGCAGGGATGTGTTCATCCTTGTTTATGTTGCTGCCGATGCTGATGTAGCCTTTGGTCACGACGTTCTTTCTCCACGCTCAATGATAATGCCGACATCGCTGGCGCCGCGGATCGCGCCTTTCTTATTCAAGGTGACTTTCACCCAAGGCACACTAAATTCATTACGGATAATATTGGCTATTTCCGAAATTAATTTTTCAACCAGAAAAAACTGGCTGGCTTCGACGAAAGAAACAATCCGGTGAGAAACAGTTTTGTAATCAAGCGTGTATTGAATGTCGTCGGTTTCTGCGGCTTTTTGAATATCAAAAGCCATCTCGATATCAAGAATGACGGTTTGCTTGGTCACTCTTTCCCAGTCGTAAATGCCGATGATAGTTTCAATTTCCAGGCCGCCTAAAAATATGATGTCCATTGTGATTTCCGGTTATGATGCGTGTTTTTTTAAAGCCGTAAGTATCAGGGAAACGCCCTTTGCTTACAAGTTCTGAATGATGAAAAGGTTACTCAATGGTTGAATGGTTGTTTGTTCCGGCCGCCTATTTGATAGGCTCAATTTCCAGTGCAATTATTATTTGCCGCCTGATGGGCTTGCCTGATCCCAGAGAGCAGGGTTCAGGCAATCCCGGCGCAACCAATGTGATGCGGATTGGCGGAAAAAAAGCGGCGGCGATCACCCTGCTCGGCGATTCGCTGAAAGGGTTGATTCCCGTCTATGTCGCAAACGTGTTGGGGCTGCCCCTTGAGTTAGTTGCAGCTACCGGCTTGGCTGCATTTATAGGTCACCTTTATCCGGTATTTTTCAGCTTTAAGGGCGGCAAGGGTGTTGCGACATCGGTCGGCGTATTGCTCGGATTTTCCTGGCTGCTCGGTTTTGCGTTCATGGCAACCTGGTTTTTGGTTTACAAACTGGGCAAGATCTCATCCTTGTCCGCGTTAGTCGCCTCGACCCTGTCGCCGGTTTTTGCCTGGTTTATAGTCGGCGACAAGGCCATCGTTGCCGCTTCCGTGGTGATGATGATTTTCTTGTTGTGGCGGCATAAGAGCAATATTCAGCGGTTGTTGGC
>JANYKK010000205.1 GCA_025361585.1 Methylobacter sp.
CCGCCAAAGTATGTCGGTCAAAGCTGAGCTTTGTGTAAGCCTAAGACCAAATCTCAGCTTATGTGATCTTTGTCGCAAATTTAAGGATTTTCGCCATGGATCTTTGACAACTGGCTTCGAAACAAGGCGGGCGTCAGCACATAAGCATGTACCTGACAGCCATATTTTGTACAAGCTGCCTGAAGCTTTTCCAGATAAAAACGACAATCCGCATCATGGCAAAATATTTCGGAACAATTATTACTACGAACGATGGCATGCGCGGTTGGTCAGGAATGATCATTCTGGGGAGACGAACGAGCCATTGGCTTAAACATATCAGACAAAATTTAAGCACCTGAATCAACATAGCGTTATCGCTAGAACAAGCAAACATCACGTACGTCATGACTGACGTTAGATAAACTTTGTCTTTATAAGGGAATAATGCTACCTTGCGGACGCTTGGTATTAATACGTAAGCCGAATAAATTCCCTGGCGAGATAAATTTTCAAACCTCGAATGGTGACTTATTTCCCCTGATTTCCGGCAAGTTAACATCAGGTAAGCCGGGCAACATTTTAGTAATCGATGTGGATCAAGATGCACCGCATCGTAGCTTAATCGGAGCCGTAAGCCATTCAGCTGAATCGTTGAGAGTAGCCTGGAGTCGATTAATCCAAGAAGACTCCGCTGATATATTGCTATTTTTCGTATCCAATTATTAAGTTCGCTATAACCAGAGCATGTGCTCGGCTACACACCCAACAAACGTTTACCATTAACTTTACGGAGAGTGAGATGCACCACAAAACATTTTTTTCGAAAAAACTGCCGCCGGTTTGGCTGGTTATGGCTAGCTTTTTGTTGCTAACCATTATTTCGTGTACTGGAAAAGAGCCGCTACAAACCGCTAGTTATACTTATACCCTGCCGTCGAATAGCGTATCGCTTTATCCCGATGCCTCTTGGTTGCCGGATACTTATAAAAAGTACTACCCCGACTTGGCTACTACCATTCAAGCCTATACCCAACAATCGTTAACGCGCGGCAATTTAACCAACACCCAAGCCAGCGTGAGCATAGCGCAAGGCGGCATCCCCACCATAGTGCTAGAAGGTTCGGATAGCTTGGAGGCAATGCAGGCATTTGCCAAAGTACAGCAAACCTTTTTTGATGCCAACCATGCGGCACAAGGACTAAAGGGCGTGACCAACTGCCAAAATACTATCGGTTGCTGGGATAAGGATACCAAACAACAATATCCATGGGCACTTTTCCTTCCTCTGGGCATGGCGATGACCAATCAGGCGCTGGTCAACTTCATGAACTACCCTCCGGCTGTTTCCCTGGAACAGAAAGACTATCTGGACAACAACACCATGAAACGCTGGTTTGGCGTACTGGCAGCGGTCGGCATCCAAAATCCGGTACTTTACGAAACTATTGTTGACGGACGGCCAATTGCCGCAGCGGGCAGCAACTTAAAAGTACCCTTACCGGACATTACCACCTACTTCAACTCAGCGGGTAATAATTACGTTACGCCGATGATTTCACTGTTAACCCAATCAGCTACGCCGGGCTATACCCTGCCAGTAACCGTGTTAGGCGCTCCTGCCGGTGTGGACTGGGCAAAAGTCATCGGTGTAGCCAGCGTGAATCCCGGCGATGTAGGCACCACCACCGTTATTTCAGCAGGCAAAACAACGACCTGGATAGCAGGCAACCATCCCAACGTCACCTCCTATCAATGCTGCCCCGGCGACCCATCCCCCGCTTGCCAAGCGCATGACGGCTACCCTGTTGCCGACCAACTGATACCTGACGAACAAACCGACCTGATGGTGGCGTGTATTGAACAAGGACTGGCGACCAACCCCGCCGCCGATCCGAATGTCGTCAAAGCGCAATGCACCGCCGCATGGAATTCATCTACCATGCCACAGGCCAATCAAGTCACCCTTTGCATTCGGGCAAGGCTGGATTACAGCTGGAACGGCATAGGCAATTGCAAAACCACCGCAGAGGCGACCGATTTTTGCAACAGACATGCTGATAACGCCTGCGCAACCAATTCCAGCGGCGGGGCCTTGGCTTGTAATCAGTAGGTTGTTTGGCGGAGGTTGAGGTGAGGCACGAACCCCAACCTCCGCCAAGGGATTTAATAACAAATTAATTGGAGGACAGAACGCAGAATGGTAACAATTACGATGGGTTTCACTGCGTTCTACTCATCCTTCGCGCTTTCAACAGAAAAGATTATCAGCCTCTTCCTTCCCCTTAAATATCTTGAATTGCGTACAACAAAGGAGTTTTTAGCCATTCTTATATAGCAATGCGTACAAGTACCTATGGCGCTTGAAATGAAACAATATACTTTGCTTTATTTTGAAATCATCATTGCTTCTGGACGAATGAGTTTATTGAATCATCCTTTAATCAAATCGCCGGAACTGCCTCTTCTTGAAGCATGCTATGATTTTTCAAAGCCAGTTTCGCAATTTTGGCGGCATTGGCATAATCAATGCGCCGAGCCAAAAGCGGTTACAAACTTGCAGAGTAAACGCCGTAAATGGTCATCTGCGGCAAACCAGAGTTCAGCAGCCACATCGGTTTGATTTCACCATCACAGGAGAGCGAATGATGAATATTCCGTCCACATATAAACTCCCTATCGAAACCCCACAATGGGTTTGCCTGCAATGCGGCTACAACATGATCGGCCAGATGCCGGACATTTGTCCATTTTGCGGAGCCAACCATGATCGTTTCATGACCTGGGATGATGCCGAAAAAACCTATCGCGTCACAACCAACGCCGTGACTGACGTTGTCGGCCAGTTGATTTCCGTGCCGAAGCTGGGACTGGAACATGCGGCTTATCGTATTGAAACAAAGGCAGGCGCGGTCTGGATTGACTCGCCATCGGCTTTCAACCGCGAACTGGCCCCGGTTAACGCCATTTTATTCACCCACCACCATTTCATGGGCGCGTCCAATCAATACCGACGCCTATGGAATGCGGAAATATGGCTGCATGACCTGGATGCAAAACACCCTCTAGCGGCATTATTCGATGTCGACCGGCGCTTTACGAACAACTTTGTCGCCTACGGCATAGAGGCCTATCACATTGGCGGGCATACATGGGGGTTTACTCTGTATATCTATCAGGATGTGTTGTTTATCTGTGACTATGTGTTTTTAACCGATACCGGCATGCGTTTTAATCCATACGGACCGGCGCAAGAAACCGCAACGCATGCCCGGCGGATATATGACATCGTCAGCGGCAAAGCGCTAAAAACAGTCTGCGGCTATAACTACGTGACCAATTTTGCCGACTGGCTGGTTGGATTCGAACGCCTTGTTCTGAACCGGTGAGGCTTGTCATATCCTCCCCTTTTAGAATAATCCGCATGCGGCGTTTTGCGATTGCCTGTTGTCTGGTTCTCATTATTCAAGGTTGTGCGACCTTAAAACCTTATCCCGAATCTTCGCTGTCAGGCGAAGACGGAATGTGTCAACGCTGGCTTGAAAACATTGAGGCCACGCTGGACGAATACGATTTAAACGACCCGGAAACCGTGCGTATCAACGGTTTTCCTCACCTCAGGGTCAACCGTTTCCTGGCTTCGATGGGTGAGCGGACGACATCAAATGAAGCCTTTGCTGAATGGATGGAACAAATGCGGCAGCTCGATTCAGCAGGCAAAAAGCTTGAGTTCGCCAACTTGCCGACCTCGGCTATGCAGCAACTGGCTTCGAACATACCTATAGCCGGATCCTTTGAACAAGCTTTGGAGCACTGCGGCAAGCGCCTGAACCAGCTCAGTCTGAATAATCCCGAACTTAAACAAAAACTCTTGGAACAGGCCCAAATCCCCGACGCGTATCAAAGCTGGAAACGCGCTGTCGGTCTATATCCACTGGCACGTTATGCTGCCTCTATCGGCATCGAGCGTCTGCACCGGGAGTTGGACGCCAGCTTTAAAATACCGTTAGCAAAACTGCCCCAGCAAGGCACGCTTATCCGCTACAGTCCGCCACACAGCAGTCCGTTACCGTTCGAACGCATTACAGCAATGATGAAGTCGGCTTACGATACCCCCTTAGGGATTCCACTCCTTAGCCCCTTGCAATTACAACAGTTGCTGGAGCATTTCGCGCCTGTTTGGGAAATCGATACCCGCAACGATACCGATAAAATAGGCGCTGTCGGTCTGGGCAGCGATAAGCAACCACGAATTGACATCAATCAGCCTACGACTTATGTCGCACATGGATATGCCCGCTGGCACGGCAGGGTGGTGTTGCAATTGATCTATCAAATCTGGCTGCCCGCGCGGGAAAAAACCGGCATGCTGGATTTATATGGCGGGCCGTTGGATAGCCTGATTTGGCGCGTTACCCTAGACCCCGAAGGTGTGCCTATCGCTTTCGACAGCATTCATGCTTGCGGTTGCTACTATCTACTTTTCCCCAGCCAGGGATACCGGGCGATACCGCCGAAAGATGGCGCGGAACCGGTGTTAAGTCCTAAATCCATCGCAAGCATTTCGCCCGGCCAGCATTTGTTGTTGCGTTTACAAAGCCGCACGCATTACCTGCAACAAGTATCGTCCGTGGACGATACTGCCCGTGGCTATATGTTCCAAAATTTAGAACAGCTACGCTCGTTGCCGATGCCGAACGGCAGCAAACGCAGTCTGTACGATCAGGACGGCATTATTGATGCCAGCGAACGCGCCGAACGATTTCTACTTTGGCCTTACGGAATCGCAAGTCCCGGCGCTATGCGGCAATGGGGTACTCACGCAATCGCTTTCATCGGCAGACGCCATTTCGATGATCCGTTTTTGTTAGAAAATTTGTTAGACAAGAAATGATTAATCAAAAGTTAACCATTATCACGGCAAAACAGTATCGCCTCATCTTTGCGGATGCCGGATGGCGGGAGCTCTGATTTTTACCACTGGGACTCGCCGGTTTCAGGATCGTACATCTCATGGACGATTTTGTGCCGGTTGGCGATTAGCTCTTCAATGCTGGGCGAATTGTTCATCGCGCGGGAAATAGCCAGCTTCATCGCTTCATAGTTGGTGCGATACAAGTCCTTACGATCCAGGTCGGGGTTGGTGGCGCATTCGGGAGCGATCCACAACATCGCAATGATGCACAGCTCATTGGCCTGATCGGCAGGAATAACGCCGTCAATCACGCTGTCCAGAACCGCATCCGCAACCGCCGACTGCACCGGGCCGCCAAACAAATTGACATACTCTGTAGACTTGATGGTGACCTTGGGAACCATGATCGTCGCGGGCTTCACTTGCTGATTGCAGGCCCGAATCGCAAACATCCGGGTATGGCCTGCGGTTTGCCCCATCAGGTTGGCAAACGCGTTGCCTGCCGGGCCTTTCACGCTGCCTATCAATATTTCCGGCATCGCGTCCGTGCCTTGTCCGTCGCTGGAAAAAACCGTCGCTTCGCCGGTTCTGAACCAAATTGTATCTGCCATTGCCCTACCCTCAAAAAACAAGAAAGCCAGCATTCTATGCCGGATGAAGCGCGAGGCGCAAGGCCGCTGTGCAGCAGGATCGTATAGTTTCTATGATAAAATAATCCCACTTACCAAAACTGATCCGCGTCCCCCTCTTAAATGTTTCTGAAATTTCTGCCGCTGCTTTCCACGACGCTGTTTTATGCGTTGTATTACCTGATCAGCACCTTTAAATTCGATGTGCAGATATTGACCGCATCGGTGCCTTACGATTACCTGCTGCAACTGGTGGTCGCTTACGTGCTTTATGCTTTATCGAAGCGGGTGTGGATTTTCCTGGTGATTCATGCGCTGCTGATGGGATTGCTGTATATCGGTAACGCGGTAAAAATATCGTTTTTCGGCGGGCCGATTATGCCGGACGACATTTTCGCGCTGCAATCGCTGCTGTTGATACTTAACGGCTGGCAGTTTTTTACTCTCGCTATACCGCTGGCCGCCATTGCCAGCCTGGTGTTGTTCAATTTCAGCATGCGCCATTGGAGCGCCTATCTGGCCAGCATGGCTGTCATTTTGCTCGGCCTCACCGTGGTTTATAAACCAGATACCCTGCTCGATCCGCTGGATAGTTATTTTGGCAACTCGGTATGGGATCAACGCTCCAATTATGTGTGGCGCGGCGCAACACTGTACTCGCTATTAGAAAGCGCGCGCTATTTTGCAGCCGCCGAGATAATTCCTGATGCCGATAGGGCCGAGGAAGCAGCCGATAAATTATTGGCCGCTACGCCGAAAAAAGACCTCGTCGCCAATACGTTTGCGCCGCGCAATATTCATATCGTGTTGCTGGAATCGTTCTGGGATCCCAATACGCTGAAGAAGGCAAAATACAAGCAGAATCCTCTGTCGCCCGAGTTCCGCGAACTGTGGAAGAGCGCGGAATACTCTCATGCGCTGGTTCCGGTGTTCGGCGGCTTTACCGCCAATTCCGAGTTTGAGGTGCTATGCGGTTTCCCTGTGGTAAAGCATTCGGTCAAGTTTGAGCGTCAGATGCTTAATGACGTGCCTTGCTTACCGCACATTCTTGCCGAAAAAGGCTATCGCACCATCGCCTCGCACCCGAATGTGCCGGTATTCTGGAACCGTGTTAATGCGTATCAGCGCATGGGCTTCCAAACTTACTGGTCGTTGCAGGATTTTGTCCAGGACGACATGAACCGGGAGTTTATGTCCGACAGCACCTTATATCGTCAGGTATTGGAGAAAATATCAGGCTCGATGGAAGCCAAGCAACCGGTGCTGGATTATATCGTGACTTATTTCGGGCACTGGAATTATCCATTAAATGAAAGCCGCCCCGATAAAATCAGCTCACCATCCAAAATCGAGGAAATATCGACCTACGCCAACACCATGTATTATAAGTCGCGGGAATTGATGAATTTTATCAATGATCTGCGCAAACGCGACCCGGAAGGCATTATCGTAGTGTTCGGCGACCACCTGCCTTTTCTGGGCGAGAATTTTGCCGGCTATGTCGAATCGGGGCTGCTGACGGCCAATCGCAGCGACTTTTCGCCGACCATGTTCAAAACCTATGTGAGTACGCCGATGCTGATTATCGACGGAAAGCGCGGGCCGCTTAAGGTCGGCAGCCTGCCGCTTTATCAAGTACCCAAACTGTTGCTCGACCTGCTCAATTTCAATGAGCCGAGCATCATGGATTACGCCGCGCCCCTGGCAAATATGCGCGTGCGGACATTGCCGGGGCTGCATTTTAATAGACTGGCTGACGGGGCGGTCGATATGTGCACGGAACCGCCTTATTCGGAAGCGTGCCAGCTGTCTTCCCGCTGGCTGGAAAACATATCGGTGGTCAGCAATGACCTATTCATGGGACGGCAGTTTACCCGCCCCAAATATACGCCCGAAAAACCGCCGGAGCCTATATAGATAGCCGTGTTATCACGTCGGTCATTGTTTGGGAAAAATAGCTTGATGTTAATTATTGGCGTAATGTAGGGGCAACTCTTGTGGTTGCCCTGTTGGAAATTGACGTAATGTGGGCAGGCACAAGACCCGCCCCTACTGGAGGAAACTCATGCATAAAAGTTTTATAGCGACCGTTTTTGGCCTGTTGCTGTTTGCCGGAAGCAGCAGCGCCGAGCAACTCAGCGTTCCGTTGCAAATTGATTACAGCCTTATCAAAAAAGTTCTGATCTCCCAGCTGTATACAGGCAAAGGCACTAGCGCCGAGCTGTGGAATGACCGCCAGGGATGCAGTTATTTACGACTGTCCAACCCTGATGTGAACGGCAAAAACGGTCAAATCCAGCTGTTGAACGAGGTTCAAGCGCGAATCGGAACCGGTCTGGGCGGACAATGCCTAACGGTTCTGGAGTGGGCCGGGACATTGGAAACCATGCAACAGCCGACGCTCGATTCTGCGCATTCGGTACTGAGCTTTCCTGTCACCAGCGCAACCGCTTATGATCGTGAAGGCCATCATCTGACCATCAATAAACTCCAGGATTTGATCAAACGCTTTGCCGAACCCAAGCTTGCCGCCGTGAAAATTGATTTAAACGAAACACGCGGCGATATTGAACAAACTCTGGCGCATTTTTTACCCAAGGATAATGCGGCGGAAGTGAAGGAAATACTCCAGTCTCTCAAGTTCAGCAGCATTGATGCAAAAGATAAAGGCATCGGCGTTAAGCTTGAGTTTAATGCCCCGGCCAAAAGGACTGTTATCCAGCCTGCCCCAGCCTTCAGCGAGGCCGAACAACAACAATGGCAGGCCGCTTGGCAAGAATGGGAGACGTTTTTGAGTTCATCCATTGATCAAGCTGCCCATGATACAAAATCCCCGGAACTGCGCGAAACCCTAAAGGAAATCCTGGCCGATTCCCGCAAGGCTTTTCAGGCAGGCTTAAAAGAACATGATGCGGATGACGATCCGGTTCGGGTATTTTTTACCGATACCTGGGGGCGTCTGGCTCCGGCATTAAAAACCATCGCCGAAGAATTGCCCGGCATACAGGGCTTGCGCTATATAACTTTTATAGCTGCGACCGATGCGATTTACGAGCTTGAGCGGCTGGGCGCTCCGTTCGGCCTGGATGTTTCATCCGATGGTCTGCGCAGACTGGCGCGCATTCTGTTAGCGGGCAAACAGCAGCAAGCGCAAAGCCGTAATAGCGCAAATTGAATTTGATATTTCCGGGCGACCGGCCGGTCGCCCCTACAAAGGTTCCACTATTTTTTAGGTCAATCGAAAATAGCCGCCTCAAGATTCTTGCTGGAAATCAGCCCCTTCAAAACCGATTTATCCTTAATGCCGCCAAACCGGGTACCTGCTACATTTGCGCCGGTAAAATCGGCATCCTCCAGTTTGCTTTCGGATAAATCCGCCCCCGACAAATCGGCATCGGTCAAATTAGCCCCGGAAAGGTCGACGCCGTATAACACCGTATTTTTCAGCACAGCCCTGCTTAGGTTCGCATGGCGCATCAGCGCACGGTTGAGGTTGGCATCGGACAAATTCGCACCCGATAAATCGACATTATTCAAACTGACCCGCATCAAGCCCATAGGCTGATTTTTCATATCCACACCCCAATTGGCATGAGACAGATTGGCGTGGCTCAAATTGGAGCGATCCAGGTTGGCAATGAACCGGCTACCGGTCAGATTGGCGTTGCTCAAATTAGCGCCCCCCATATGTACGCCGAAAATGCTGGTGTTGGACAGGTTAGCGCCGGACAGGTTGATTTTGGACATCACCGTTAAATCCAGGTTCAACCCGGATAAGTCGCTATTGCTTAAATTGGCGTTACGTAAATCGGTTCCCCACAGATCGGCATGCCTGAAATCCAGCCCGGATAAATCAACCCCTTTAAGATCTTTTCGGCGCAGCTGTGCGGGGCGGCTGTTATCGGCCTTGGCAAGCAGATTTTGCACTGCGGATCGATCAAGATCAGCCGCCGATGCCGACAGACAAAACAATGCGACTAACAAGCCCAGACCGTAAAAGCGGATTTTCATGTGTATACCTCCTGGTGAATTCATGGAATCGGATACAGAACTTTATCGACAGTTCTGAGCTATTGCAACCGGGGAATGGTTGTATTATGCTCTTTAGGCTAATCGTTCGACACAATATGCTATATTCAAATCATCTGTAGGCATAATCAAAATCATGTACCCAAATAAATACTGGAGTAATAGAGTTCGCAAAATTCGGGACACCCCATATTTTTAATAATGAAATATGTGTAAACTTTAATCAGCGAGTCCGTAATTTGAACCATGATGTTTTTTACTCGAATCTCAATAGTATATCTCCCAAGCTTTTATAAACTCATGGAAATTCTATTTAGCGCATGTATTTTTTAAGTCAACTCTACTTGGTTGCTGGGCTATTGGTTGATTTGCACCGTAAAACTGATTGTATCTGGTTGAATACCCCCTTTTTAATGAGTTGTTTTATTGGAAAAAATCATCACGACCTTGAATTACCGGCATTGTTAATCATGGCATATAACTTGCTTTTTTTTGCAAAAAATAAGTCAATAAACTGACTACATCCATATTTAAATGAAACCTATTAAGCCTAAAAAAGATTCAAAATTTCCTAGCCAGCAAGTGATTAATACACTGGAGGCTCTGCATACCAAGAGGCGATATTCAGAAGCAGCTGCCCTCGCTAAAACAATGACAGTACATTACCCTAGAAACAAGTTTGGCTGGATCACATTAGGGGTGGTGCTCATGGAGATGGGAAGGAGTGCAGAAGCACTGGTAGTTATGCAAAAAACTGTCGAATTGTTGCCGAATAATGCGGAGGCGCATTGTAACTTGGGCACCGCACTCTATATTCAGAACCGCCTTGACGAGGCTGAAGTCAGTTATCGCCGGGCGTTGGAAATCAATCCTAATTTTGTAAATGCCCATAGCAACTTGGGCCACATCCTTGTGAAACTGGGCCGCTTCGATGAGGCCGAGGCCATTTGTCAGCGAGCGCTGGAAATCAACCCGGAGTCTAGCGATGCACATGTTAATCTGGGAGTCTCCCTTTATAGGCAGAACCAGTTAGATGAGGCTGAGATCAGCTACCGCCGGGCCTTGAAAATCAACCCGAATATCGCAAATACGCACTGTAATCTGGCTGACGTCCTTGCGCAATTTGGTCGCCTAAAGGAGGCAGAGGCCAGCTATCAGCAAGCGCTGGAGATTAAACCGGATTTTGTTGAGACGTGTTTCGGTCTTACACAAATCAAGAAGATGTCCACTGATGATAAAAGCATGTCCGCATTGATCGCGATTGAGGAAGCGGCAAACAACGCTACTGCACCGCTATCTAATGAAAAAGCAATGCTTGTGCATTTTGCACTGGGCAAATGCTATGACGACATCTGTGATTATGAAAAAGCCTTTCCGCATTTTCTTGAAGGCTGCAAACTCAAGCGCGCCACATTCGACTACGACCCAGAACAGACCACGCGATACTTTGCCTCGATCATGCGAGTTTTCAATCAAGCAACGATTGAGAAACTGCGCGGCGCTGGCGATCCTTCGTATCGGCCGATTTTTGTGCTGGGGACACCACGTTCTGGCACCACGTTGATTGAACAGATCATCTCCCGTCACCCAGAAGTTCATGGTGCAGGGGAGTTGCCCGACCTGATGGCAATTGCGCAGAGCGATATTATGGGTACTACCTTTCCAGATAATCTTCTTTTGGCCGATCAGACGCAACTCACAACATGGGGTGCGGAATATGCAACTAGATTGCAACGGTACGCACCAAATGCACGACAAATTACCGACAAGATGCCGACAAATTTTGCTGCTATCGGCCTAATTCATCTGATGTTGCCCAATGCCAAGATTATCCACATTAACCGTAATCCCATTGATACTTGCCTGTCGTGCTTGTTTACATTGTTCAAACATGGACATGAATATGCTTATGACCTGGCGGAATTGGGTCGGTATTATGTTGACTACGCACATTTGATGGAGCATTGGCGCAAGCTATTGCCGAGTGGCGCTTTTCTCGATGTGCAGTATGAGGATATTGTGGCGGATCAGAAGGCGCAATCAAGTCGCATCATGGAGTATTGCGGGTTGGAGTGGAATGACGCTTACCTTGACTTCTACAAGAATAAACGTCCGATAAACACTGCCAGCATGGCGCAGGTGCGACAGCCTATGTATAAAACGGCGGTAGAGCGCTGGCGGCCTTATGAGAAATTCCTGGAACCACTGCTTGATGTGCTTAGCGAACTGAGAGTGTAAGAGTTTTTGTGTAAGCGGTCATTCGACGACGGGGAATTATCGCCGCTTGCCAATCGTTAATGAGCGGTTGGAGCATTACACTCAATGTAACGGTTCGATTGTCCTAGCGACTGCGGACTACTTTAACGGGCTTTTTGACAGTGAATTGACCACAGACTGTCTTTTATATGGATAAACGATGAAACAGCAAGAAATACAAGAAATACTGTCGGTAATTAATAAGATAGAGGAATCAAGGAAGGGAGGATGGATTCACCATAGCAAACTCAATATCGCCACGAAATTATTAATAGAACTTATTGATGCAAAATTCATTGAACCAGGGGGCATGTACTCAAGACTAACTCAGCATGCTAAAGCCACATTAGCTGCACATGGAGTTGTAGGAACAACGGAACGCTAAATATCCCGATTTTGTGTAAACGGATTATTACGCCTATACAAATCAACAGTATTGTCCTGCACACCAGGCTGACGACCACGCCCACTGGAAATTATAGCCGCCCAGCCAGCCGGTTACATCCAGCACTTCGCCGACAAAATAAAGCCCCGGTACCTGCTTGCTTTCCATGGTTTTGGAAGAAACCGCATCGCAATCGACTCCGCCGGAAGTCACTTCTGCGGTGCGGTAGCCTTCTGTGCCGTTGGGCTTAATCGTCCAATTATTAAGCTGGTTTGCGACCTGTCGAATCTGTTTGTCGGACACATCCTGTATCGACAACTCCAGCAACGCCTCAGGCAGAAAAACGCTGATCAGCCGCTTGGGCAGATAGCCTTCCAGAATCGTTTTTAACTTGTTTTTGACCTTTTGCTGGCGCTTGGCTTTCAGTTCTGCCTCAAGACTTATCTGCGGTAACAGATTAATCAAGATCTCCTCTCCAGCGAGCCAATAGGATGAAATCTGCAAAATCGCCGGGCCGCTCAAGCCCCGATGCGTAAACAACACATTCTCGCTGAAACTCTGTCTGTTATTGCTGACTACGCAAGGCACAGCAATGCCCGATAATGCCGAGAATTTCTCTTTATCTTCCAGCTGCAAGGTAAACGGAACCAGGGCGGCACAAGTAGGCAACACCTTAATGCCGAATTGCTCGGCGATTTTATAGCCCAAAGGCGTCGCGCCCATCTTGGGTATCGACAAGCCCCCTGTCGCGACCACTAATGACTGGCCGGTAAAACTGCCGTTGCCGGTTTTAAAGTGGAACTGGTCATCCAGCCGTTCAACGGTATCGATGCAGGTATTCAACTGCACAACCACTCCAGCTTTGTCGCATTCTGCCAGCAACATATCCAGAATATCCTTGGCGCTTTCATCGCAGAACAACTGCCCATGATCCCGTTCATGAAAAGAGATTTGGTATAGCCCGATTAACGCAAGAAAATCCCACTGGGTATAGCGGCTCAGCGCCGACTTGCAAAAATGCGGATTGTGCGAAATATAGTTGCCCGGCTCGATGGAATAATTGGTGAAATTGCAGCGGCCGCCGCCGGACATCAGGATTTTCTTCCCGGCCTTGTTGGCATGATCCAGAACCAGCGTTTTACGACCGCGCTTGCCCGCCTCGATTGCGCACATCAGGCCGGATGCGCCTGCGCCGATAATGATGACATCTGTCTCAGTCATGTTTTTCACGCGACATTGTTATGGTGGAACGAAGGCAGCAGGCCGCCTTATTCCGGCCTACGTCCATTCAGCCACTGCTTCAGCAGCACATATCCCGTCAAAGAACCCCATAACAACATATAGATGCTGTGCAGCATGACTTCAAAACTAAAACTATTCACATCCCTAGTGTAATCCCAGATGTCATCAGCCAAAACCAGAGCTAATACCAGAGCAAGCGCAAATTTAAGCTTGATCTTACCCGTATAAAAGACTCCGATGCCGAGAACCAGGAAACCGGTCAAAAACCTCAGCCCGCTGTGAATGACCATCTCCACATTAAACGGGTTAAGCTTAAATGCCATATCTATAAAATACAGCAGAATAAGCCCAGCAATAACAACGATACCGACCAATTTCATAATATCCTTCTTTGAGCGCTAAGCTTCATTGATAAGTTTTAATCCAGGCGGCAATGCCTCGCCAAAAATCTGTTTCTCTTCTTTTTCGTCCAGCTCTTTTAACTGCTCGACCATGTCTATCCAGGATGCGGGAGCTTTACTCTGTTTTAGCTTTTCGACGATTTGCTGGCGCATTGTTTGATCAATATCCCTTGCCCTGTCGCCGCTCATCCGGGAGATCAGTGTAGCAGCAAAACCGACCTGCGGGGCTTTCTTCCAGTCTACCGCCAACATCTGTTTTAACCACAAACAAACAATGTCGGCAGGAATGACATTGTGGCTGCTGCCGTGAAACGGCATTCTTGCCCCGATACGTCCAACCGCCCACCAAGTCTGACTGGGTTCTCCTGCTTTTTCCAGACGTTTTAACAGCCATTCGCCCAATTGTATTTTCTTAGCGACCGGCAGGCGTTCCAAGACTGCGGCCAGCCTCACCATATCGTCGTAACTGCGGGTTTTGATTTGCTTGGCGACGCCAGGTTGTCTTGCTGCCGCGGGATTCAGGAATTTTGCAATATCGGCAAAAATCTTCTCTTGCGCCGCCTCATCCAGGCCACCCGCAACCCGCCGCCACAGTGTCCACCATTCCGTCCAATTCTGGGTTTCGTTAACAAACTGGATGCCTTGCGGATAGCTTTTCCACAACTGCTCGACTCGCCAGTCATCCAACGGATAACCGAAACCGGGCCGCAAACAAAAACCGGCCAGGCTCAGCCAGACGCGCTCGTGATTTTCGGAGCGGCGTTGGTATTTCGCCCCGTCTAGCAATGACGCAAACATGGCTCTAAGCAACGGCGTCGTCCATTCGGTACGCTCTATACCAATGAGTTTTTCTAAATCGGCGCGCAAATTTTTGACCGCTTTGGGATCAATCTGTTTGGATTTGGCGCCGAAAACCGCCTGTATCCGTTCAGCGATCTGGTTAAAATTAGCAGGCAATGCGGCATCGGTTTGCAAACCGGCCGCTTTTTTTCTGATTTGAAACTCCACATTCCAACGCTGGTTACTGTCTTCAACACCAATACATTGGATTTTAAGCGTACCCACTTCGGTTTGGGTGACCGCCAACTCAACAATAACCTCGGCATTCAGTTTGCTGCCGTCGCCTTCAAACGCCACGGCCAGCGGGGGCAGGGAATAAAAAAGATCGGTAATTTCGGTTACATCGCCCGGCTTGAAATCGCCATCCCCTGATAATGAAACCAGATGGAATCGTACCGGCATACCTAAACGCAACGCGAAACGCCGATCCTTCAAGATAACCTCATCGCCTTCCTCGCTGCCTTTGGGCAAGATGCAAATGCCTGTCCTGAGTAAAGTCGAAGGGTTTTGTTGCCCTGTGAAATCTTCGGTATCGACCAGTAGGAAATAACTGCGCGCCGAGCCGCCGCCGATCTTAAGCTTTTTGTCCTTTCGGGCAATCGCATAGCTGACCGCACCGAAAGCGACGGACAGCTCAGGATGCTGATTTTCCAGCAACGCCGGCGGAGCGGAGCGCCATGATCCGATTAAATCGATCATACGCTGGGTAATCGCCTGACTGCGGAACACGCCTCCGTTAAGCAGCAAGGCATCGGGTACGCTGCCCTCGCCTAGCAAGGCTCCACGAGATGCAGCAGTGTGCAGCTTTAAAAACGCCGCGATATGTTTGCTGATCGCCGGTTCCGCCGCATACGGCAAGCCGAATTCGACCACGCCGCTACGCTTCCTGTCTGGCAAATCATCAGAACCAGACAACGGAAAAAAACCGTCCAGCGCAATACGCCTGACTTCTTCCTTAGACAGCGCAACAGAACGGGAGCCGCCGATCAGCTTAGCGCCGCCGCCCAGCAGAGTGACGTTAACTTGCTCCGGCGCATCGTCCGCCAGCAGACGTTCTTTGGCAATCCGGCATTGTTCGATCAGCTGCGATAAATCCGCCGCCGACAGACGTTTTTCACCGTTACCGCTGTTACTACCCAGGCGGCTTTCGGCAAGATGCGCCAAGGCCAGATCGATGTTATCGCCGCCCAGCATTAAATGGTCGCCGACGCCGATACGGGTCAATTTTGGCTCATCCCCGCCCTGCTCTACTTTAATCAGCGTCAAATCGGTAGTGCCGCCGCCGACATCGCAAACCAGCAGAAGATGCACATAAGCCAGCGCCTGTTTAACCGTGCCGGTGTGGCGCCGTAACCAGTCGTAGCAAACCGCCTGTGGCTCTTCCAGCAGGCGGACATTAGGCAATCCTGCAAGCCTTGCCGCCTCCAGCGTCAGCGATCTCGCCGCCTCATCGAACGAGGCAGGGACAGTAATCACAATATCCTGTTTTTCCAGCGGCGCATCGGGAAATTGATGCTCCCAAACGGTACGAATGTGCGACAAATAACTGGCGCTGGCGACGATAGGCGAAACCTTGTCGATGTCATCACCGCTGCCCCACGGCAGAATGTCTGCATTTGGGTCAACCGACGGATGCGATAGCCAGCTCTTGGCACTAGTGACGAATCGCCCCTTGGATTTGGCACCCAAAAAACGTGCGGCCTCACCAATAACAGCGGGTTGATCCGTTGAAGGCACACCGTTAGGAAACAAAAGATCGGCCTCGGACAATTCGCCAACTGCCGGATGATAACGCACCGACGGCAATAGCGGCCTTGCGGCAACCTGACCGGGCGCAATCAGCTGCTCGATTTGAAAGAGTTGTATGTCTTGGCTTTTGTTATCGGCTTTAGCGTAAGCGACCACGGTATGGGTTGTGCCGAGATCGATGCCGACGAAAAAATTTACTTTGGAATTTTGCACGGTTGTCTTGTATGGGGCTATGTTAAAGAATGACTAAATCCAGTCATTCTTTTTGTTCATCCTTGAGCTTCGTTCAGGAAAAGCGAAGAAGTAAGGCAAATAAATTACCTGAAAAAGCATACACGAAACACCTTGGATTTACATCCTTGCCAAGTCAGTGGAATATAAATCGGCGAATTCAAATACAGCGACAATCTAATATGACATAGCAGTAAAATAGTCGCTCGGCTCAGTTAAATTCAACCCTATATACCAACCGCCTTTCAAACCGGCGGCACAATAGATTGACTTAACAGGGGCTAGTCATAGAAAATAGCCCGTTTAATTTCTAAATTAATAACTCTAATTACGCATGGATAACAGCGCCATCCCGCAAAACAGCCTGGTTTCTGTTCAAAATTTGTCGTTTTCTCGCGGCAACAAGAAAATATTTGACGATATTTCTCTGGAATTTGAGCGAGGTAAAATCACTGCCATCATGGGGCCTAGCGGCACAGGCAAAACAACGCTGTTAAAACTGATCGGCGGACAATTGTTTCCCGCGCAAGGCACCATTACCGTCGACGGCAACAATGTCCACCGCTTGCGCCGGACAGAACTGTACAATCTGCGCAAACGCATGGGCATGTTATTCCAAAGCGGCGCGTTATTAACGGATATGAGCGTTTTTGATAATGTCGCTTTCCCGCTACGCGAGCATACCCATCTTCCAGAATCGATGATCCGCACGTTGGTGCTGATGAAATTGCAGGCGGTCGGTTTGCGGGGCGCACGCAAGCTGATGCCTAACGAGCTGTCCGGCGGCATGGCCAGGCGCATTGCGTTGGCCAGAGCCATTGCGCTGGATCCGATGATGATTATGTACGATGAACCTTTTACCGGCCAGGATCCCATTTCCAAGGGGGCATTGGTTCATCTTATCAAGTCGTTGAATACGATTTTGGGTTTGACCAGCATCGTTGTCTCCCACGATGTCCATGAAACGGCGGCGATAGCAGATTATATTTATGTTATTTCAGAAGGCAAGGTTGTCGGCCAGGGTACGCCTAAAGAAATCGAACAATCCGAATCCGAATGGGTGCAACAGTTTATGACCGGCGCGGCCGACGGCCCCGCGCATTTTCATTATCCGGCAAAAGATTATGTTGATGATTTGCTATCAACAGGAAAACGTTATTAAAGCTCAAGGTTTTTGCCTTGCGCCTTTTACCTTGCACCTTAAATCTTAAACTTATGACTGAATTTCTACAGCAATTAGGCCAAAACACCCGTACCAGCTTTACCAAGCTGGGTCGCGGCTCGTTTTTCCTGTTACAGACTCTTTCCGGTACACTCAGCGTATTGATTCGTCCTAGGCTGCTGCTTAACCAGATGTATTCGGTCGGCGTATTATCTTTCCTGATTATTACTATTTCGGGACTGTTTGTCGGCATGGTTCTGGGGCTGCAAGGCTATTATGTTCTCTCTGATTTTGGCGCGGAAGAAACGCTGGGCGTCATGGTTGCGGCCTCTTTGGTCAGGGAACTCGGCCCCGTGGTTTCGGCGCTTTTATTTGCAGGCCGGGCCGGTTCCGCGTTAACAGCGGAAATCGGTCTGATGAAAGCGACAGAGCAGCTGTCAGGCATGGAAATGATGGCCGTCGACCCGATCAAGAGGATTATCACCCCGCGCTTTTTGGCCGGGTTCCTGTCCATGCCATTGCTTGCCGCCCTGTTCAGCGCGATAGGCGTTATCGGTGGGCAAATGGTCGGTTCCGGCTTGTTAGGCGTTGATGACGGCGCTTACTGGTCGCAAATGCAAGCAAACATGGATTTTCGGGATGACATTCTCAATGGCGTTATCAAAAGCATCGTGTTCGGTTTTGTCACTTCCTGGATAGCGTTATTCGAAGGCTATGATGCAATCCCGACTTCGGAAGGGGTTAGCCGGGCCACCACGCGTACCGTAGTCAACTCAGCTTTTAGTATTCTAGGTTTGGATTTTATCCTGACCGTATTCATGTTTGGAGATAATTAACATGCAACACACCAGTACTCAGGACACATTTGTCGGACTCTTTGTCGCATCCGGCATTGTCGGGTTGTTTTTTCTTGCCTTGCAAGTGAGTAATTTAAGTTCTTTTACCGAGCATGACAGTTATACGATTACCGCCCGTTTTCAGAACTCCGGCGGCTTGAAGGTTAAGTCCCCCGTTTCAGCGGCCGGCGTTAAAATCGGCCGGGTCAGCGCCATTAGTTTTGACCCTAAAACTTATGAGTCTGTTGTACAACTGAACATTGATTCGCAATACAACACGCTGCCTGACGACACTACCGCCAGCGTTTTTACCGCCGGACTGTTAGGCGAGCAATATGTCAATCTGGAGCCGGGCGGTTCGGATGATTATTTAAAAAATGGCGGTAAAATCGAAATCACCCAATCCGCCATTATCCTGGAAAAAGCGCTTGGTCAATTCCTGTTTAAGTCTGCGGAAGAAAAAAAGTGAGCTCACTGAATATCATTAAACAGAGTCCTCAGCACTTTGTTATTGATGGCGATCTAACCTTTGCCACCATCGACAAACAGACTCTTAAATCATTTTCTTTCTTAAACGGCACTAAAGAAGTCACCATCGATTTAAGCGGCGTGTCCAGTACCGACAGCGCGGGACTTGCGCTAATGATCGAATGGATAAAATATTCCCGGCACAATAGAACACAGCTAACATTCAAAAATATCCCCGAGCAACTGCTCAACCTTGCCAAACTCAGCGGCTTCGACCAATCGAGCCATTTTGTCGTTCAAGCCGATCAATCTTGAACCTTTGACCTTGAATCTTTGACCTTAATCCTATGGACAAACTAATTATTACCGGCGGTACACGACTCTCTGGAGAGCTGCGCATTTCCGGTGCCAAAAACGCCGCATTACCGATTCTGGCGGCCACATTGCTGTCCGAATCACCAGTCAGCGTCGGCAATATTCCGCATCTCCATGATATCACCACCACCATGGAATTGCTGGGGCGCATGGGTGTTTACCTGACCGTTGACGAGAAAATGAATATCGAAGTCGACTCCAGCACAATCAACAGCTTTGTAGCGCCCTACGAGCTGGTCAGAACCATGCGTGCCTCGATACTGGTATTAGGGCCGTTATTGGCCCGATTCGGCGAAACCCACGTGTCATTGCCCGGCGGCTGCGCTATCGGCTCGCGCCCTGTGGACATACACCTTAACGGCCTGATGAAAATGGGTGCCGATATTACCGTCGAAAACGGTTTCATCCATGCCAAAGCGACCCGGCTTAAAGGCTGCCGTTTGGTTCTGGAACAGATCACCGTGACCGGCACCGAGAACCTGCTGATGGCGGCCGCCTTGGCCGAAGGTACCACGATTATTGAAAATGCGGCCAAGGAACCTGAAGTCACCGACTTGGCACACTTTCTTAACAAAATGGGCGCCAAAATCACCGGCATAGGCTCGGATGTGCTGGTTATTGAAGGCGTTGAAAAACTGGGTGTTGATAGCATCCACTATGACATCCTCCCCGACCGAATCGAAACCGGCACCTACCTGATTGCCGCAGCCATTACCGGCGGCAGCATCAAAGTTAAAAACACCCGCCCGGATATTCTGGACGCCGTCCTGGAAAAACTGGTCGAAGCCGGGGCTGAAATCACCACCGGCGAAGACTGGATCAAGCTGGACATGCACGGCAAAAAACCCAAGGCTGTTTCGGTGCGTACCGCACCCTACCCTGCCTTCCCAACCGATATGCAGGCGCAGTTCACGGCCATGAATGCAATTGCCGAAGGCATGGGCATTATCACTGAAACGGTTTTCGAAAACCGCTTCATGCATGTCCAGGAATTGCAGCGTATGGGCGCCGACATCAAGCTGGAGTCCAACACCGCCATCTGTAGCGGCGTTAAAAAGCTGACCGGCGCACCGGTGATGGCGACCGATTTAAGGGCTTCGGCAAGTCTGGTGATAGCCGGATTGGTGGCCGAAGGCGATACCTTGGTCGACCGCATTTACCATATCGACCGGGGTTACGATCACATCGAAGAAAAACTCGCTCAGTTGGGTGCGACGATACGCCGCGTCCCAAGATAAGGTTTGACAATGATTACTATCGCCGTATCCAAAGGCCGGATTTATGAAGACGCCCTGCCCTTGTTGGCAGAGGCAGGCATCACGCCAATTGACAATCCGAAGACCTGCCGCAAGCTGATTTTACGAACCACCCGCGATGATGTTCAGCTGGTCATCATCCGCGCCACCGACGTGCCTACGTTTGTCGAATATGGCGCTGCCGATATGGGTATTGCCGGAAAAGACATCCTGCTGGAGCATGGCGCTGAAAGCCTGTATGAACCGCTGGATCTGAACATCGCCTGTTGCCGGTTAATGACTGCGGCACACAAAGATGCGCCACCAATTGCCGGGCGGGTTCGCGTTGCGACCAAATACGTCAAAATTACCCAGCGTTATTTTGCAAGCCTTGGCATACAGGCGGAAATCATTAAGTTGTATGGATCGATGGAACTGGCTCCATTGGTCGGCCTTTCCGATTGTATTGTCGACTTGGTCGATACCGGCAATAC
>JANYKK010000287.1 GCA_025361585.1 Methylobacter sp.
CTATTGCTCAGTCGCTTAAGCTCCTGCATCTCTTTCGCTGTGCTACTAACTGATAGCGCTTTTCGTGACATGGTCCACTCCAATCTCAACAAGATTAGAGTAAGTATAATACAGGCGTGTATTAATGCAATTAGACACTAGTCTTCGAAGCTATAGAAGAAAACATATGATATGTTGTCATTATTATTAATGCGCTTATAATTCCGCCTATCATTTTTACTCCTTAATTATTCGTAGTCTTTTTTTATTACTTTTATTGTGTCCATATAATAATTTTGAATCATAATATACATAATCAATATCAATATCAATATCAAAATCACTTCTTATTGGTGCCATATTTGGATTTGTGCAAAAATGGTTAATTTTTTCTTGTTTTAAGGTTTGAATAGATGCAGGGTAATAATCCTTTAAATGTTTTAAACGGTATGTATAAATGAAGCTAGTTCTTATGCCATTTTGTGCGCAACCAACGCTAATAAAGGTTGTTTCCACATCTACTGCCATTGGTAGGTTAGCGTTTATTTTTGATGCAGTCTTAAGGCATGTTTTATAAAAATCATCAGCATACACAGATGCGTTAAAAATCATAAAAAATAAAAAACAAACAATAATTTACTATTCATTTACATTCCAAATTTCTTTTAAAAAGCTTCTGAAACTTTGTCGAAAAAATCAAATTTCGTCTTTATAAGGGTAAGTTTAAAAAAATGACACTAAAATTCTATAGAGTTTAATTCGGTAGAGCGGGGGTATGTATGCTCAAATAAAATGTTTTATTGCTTACAAGGAAAAACAGGTAAGAGTGCTAGATATACAATGTCACTAGCTTGCATATTTAATTTATCTGAATTTGCTCGAACATAATCGTTAACAATTTGTACTGCTTGTCCTTTATTTACCGTACCGACACGACAAATCAATCTTGCGTTAATAAGAGTGTCATAAGCACCACTTATATATCCAATATGGTATATTGCGGCATTATTGACGTTAGTGTTTTTATCTCCACCTCTAACTAAGTCATAAGCATCAGCCTGTTTTTTTAATCCGCGACCGTCTTGGGTGTCGCCATTACTATCAGAATATGATGTAATTGGAGTAAAAAGAGATATTGTTAGTATTAGCGTTGTCAATTTAACTTTCATTTAATTTACAGAATTAGTTAAGTGTTTTTAAATTTTAAATTATTCCCTCCCTTTTTCTGCCAAATCTATACCAGCAACACCAAAAATTTAAGCAATAAGGGGATACGTCCAAATCCACGAACTCATTAAAATGTTCGTAAGCCGGAGGGGACGCTGGGCGTACCTCAATGTCTAACGCACCATTTTCGGATTTCAGAAATGTCAGCAGTATCGAAAAGGGGCGCGATGCGACCCCTACATGGCTCATTTTCTCTCCTTATATGGCCGTATTGTACGGCACTGAAAATAAGCGGTTGCACGAATTTATTTAGACCCTCGTTTTTGGCGAAGTGGTTAAATTAGCCTACACCAACATCAACTCCTGCAAAACCTTAATCTCATCCCTGATCTTAGCCGCCTGCTCGAATTCAAGATTTTTCGCATGCTGATACATCGCGTCTTCCAGTTGTTTCAATTTCTTGCCCGCCTGTTTGGGTGACATGGCAGCTTTATAGTCGGCCGGAAATTCGGCCACTTTGCTTAGCACCGTGTTGGCGTTAGCCATGCCTGCGCCGGGAATCGAGACCTGTAGAATATCGGTGACCGACTTGAAAATGGTCTTCGGTTCGATATGGTGCTCGATATTGAATTTATGCTGTTTTTCGCGGCGGCGTTCGGTTTCGTCTATCGCCTGCTGCATCGATTTGGTGATTTTGTCGCCGTATAAAATCGCCTTGCCGTTGGCATTCCGCGCCGCCCGGCCGATGGTTTGCACCAGCGACACCACCGAACGCAGGAAGCCTTCCTTGTCGGCATCGAGTATCGCCACCAGCGACACTTCCGGTATGTCCAGCCCTTCGCGCAACAGGTTGATGCCGACCAGCACATCGAACTGACCGAGCCGCAAATCGCGGATGATCTCGACCCGCTCCACGGTGTCGATGTCGGAATGCAGGTAACGCACCCGCACGCCATGTTCCATCAGGTATTCGGTCAGGTCTTCCGACATCCGTTTGGTCAGCGTGGTCACCAGCACCCGCTCTTTTACCTCAACGCGCTTGTTGATTTCCGACAGCAGATCATCGACCTGGGTGGTGGCCGGGCGCACTTCGACGACCGGATCAAGCAAGCCGGTCGGCCTGACCACCTGCTCGGCAAAAACGCCGGAATGCTCCCGTTCGTAGGATCCCGGCGTTGCCGACACATAAATCCGCTGCGGCGCTTTCAACTCAAACTCATCGAACATTAACGGACGGTTATCCAGCGCGGAAGGCAGCCTGAAACCATATTCGACCAGCGTTTCCTTGCGCGACCTGTCACCTTTGTACATCGCGCCGATCTGCGGCACGGCGACATGGCTTTCGTCGATAATCACCAGCGCATTGTCGCGCAAGTAATCGAACATGGTCGGCGGCGACTCGCCCGCAGCCCTGCCGGACAGGTAGCGGGAATAGTTTTCGATGCCGGAGCAATAGCCGACTTCCAAGATCATCTCAATATCGAACAGCGTCCGTTGTTCCAGCCGCTGGGCTTCGACCAGCTTGTCCAGTGAGCGCAGTTGCTCCAGGCGCTCCTTGAGCTCTATTTTGATGGCTTCAACCGCCTGCAACAGCTGTTCGCGCGGCGTGACGTAATGACTTTTCGGATAAATCGTATAGCGCGCCAGCCGCCGGATGATTTCGCCGGTCAGCGGGTCGAACAGCGACAGGCGTTCCACCTCGTCATCGAACAACTCTATCCGTAATGCCTCGCTGTCCGATTCGGCCGGGAACACGTCGATCACTTCGCCGCGCACCCGGTAGGTCGCCCGGCGCAGGTCGATGTCGTTGCGGGTGTATTGCATTTCCGCCAGCCGCCGCAGGATGTCGCGCTGGTTGATCATGTCGCCCTTGACCAGATGCAGCACCATCTTGAAATACGATTCCGGCTCGCCCAAGCCGTAAATCGCCGAAACCGTGGCGACGACGATGGTATCGTCCCGTTCGATCAGCGCCTTGGTTGCCGATAAGCGCATCTGTTCGATATGCTCGTTGATGGCCGCATCCTTGTCGATAAAGGTGTCGGATGCCGGGACATAAGCCTCCGGCTGGTAATAGTCGTAATACGAGACGAAATATTCGACGCTGTTTTCCGGGAAGAATTCTTTCATTTCGCCGTAGAGTTGCGCGGCCAGGGTTTTGTTGGGCGCCATGATCATCGCCGGGCGCTGCACCTGGTTGATCACATTGGCTATCGTGAAGGTTTTGCCGGAACCGGTCACGCCCAGCAAAGTCTGGTGCACTTCGCCGTCATTCAGGCCCTCGACCAAGGCTTGTATCGCGGTAGGCTGGTCGCCTGCTGGCTGGAAACGGCTGTGGAGTTTGAACTTCTTTTTCACTTGGATTTCTCAATTAATTAACTGCTTTATTTTGCCCTTGCTGGAGCGGGTATCGGTATACAGTAGTGTATGGGAGACGCTACGATCCGTCATCCCGGCAGGGATTGCCGGGATCCAGAAGCCATGGAAGGCAATGTCAAAACTGGTAATAAGTCTCACCACAAGGGATTGATCCGTTGAATCAAGTATTCACATCCCTGTGTTCTGGATCCCGGCAATCCCTGCCGGGATGACGTGCTTTTGAGTATTTGCGCATAACAACGAGCACCGGAGCATGGCAACAATACCAATAATTTAACACCTGAATGTTAGTAAGCCATTATACATAATGTATAATCCCCTCCATCTTTGACATTGATTTTACACGGGGAAACATGAGCATCAAACTTTCTAACAGAGTCCAGGCAGTTAAACCATCACCTACGTTGGCGATTACCGCCAGAGCTGCGCAAATGCGTGCTGCGGGCAAAGACATTGTCGGCCTGGGTGCCGGTGAACCCGATTTTGATACCCCAGATCATATTAAGGCGGCGGGCATTAAGGCGATTGAAATCGGTCAAACCAAATACACTGCGGTGGACGGCATCGCCAGCCTGAAAAAAGCGATCATCGCCAAGTACAAGAACGATAACGGCCTTGATTATGACGCCAAGCAAATTCTGGTTTCCTGCGGTGGCAAGCAAAGCTCGTACAACTTGTGTCAGGCCCTGCTGAATCCCGGCGATGAAGTGATTATCCCGGCGCCGTTTTGGGTATCGTACCCCGACATGGTGCTGTTGGCCGATGGCGTGCCGGTGATTATCGAAACCACCCAGGCGCAGCGTTTCAAAATTACGCCGGAACAGTTGCGCGCGGCGATCACTGATAAAACCCGCTTGATCTTTATCAACAGCCCGTCCAACCCATCGGGCGTTGCCTATAGTCTGGAAGAGCTGAAAGCGTTGGGCGACGTACTGAAGGATTTCCCGAACATCATCATCGCTACCGACGATATGTACGAGCATACGCTTTGGAAAAAAGGCACTTTCGTGAATATCCTGAATGCGCATCCCGATCTTTATGACCGCACCGTGGTCATGAACGGCGTGTCCAAAGCCTATTCGATGACCGGCTGGCGTATCGGTTATGCGGCAGGCCCTGCGGATTTGATCGAGGCGATGACCACGATCCAGTCGCAAAGCACATCGAACCCGACCTCGATTTCACAGCATGCCGCCGAAGCCGCGCTGACCGGCGACCAAAGCTTTATCGACGGCATGTGCGCCGAGTTCAAGAAACGCCACGATTATGTCGTTGCCGAACTCAACAGCATCGACGGCGTTGACTGCACTGAAACCGACGGCACGTTTTACGTGTTTCCTAATGTAGAAAAGCTGATTGCCCGGTTGGACAACATCAACGATGACCTTGAGTTTTCCGAATACCTGATCGAAGAAGCGGGCGTTGCGTTAGTGCCGGGTTCAGCGTTCGGCACGCCAGGGCATATCAGGATTTCGATAGCCACCAGCATGGCGAATCTGCAAAAGGCTATGGAGCGGATTAAGAA
>JANYKK010000308.1 GCA_025361585.1 Methylobacter sp.
CCACGAAGGCACGAAGAACACGAAGTTTTATATCTTCGTGTTCTTCGTGCCTTCGTGGTGAATAAAAGATTTTTAATCGTTGTTTATCAACATCCGCGTTCCATTTTTTTTAAACATAGGCAATAAGCTATGAACATCGAACAACTGGATTTTTATACCCAGGCCATTTTATCGATGGCCGCATTGGTGGGACTGACCTCGTTTCTTATGTTAGGGCAGGGGCGGTTGCTACGGTTGATTTTTGTGTTTGCAATGCAGGGCTTTTTATTGACCTTGACCACCGCCTTGGCGGCATACAGTCTGGATAATCATCATCTGTATATTTCTGCGGTGCTGACATTGGCGCTTAAAGTGATTCTTATCCCGTGGATGTTAAGACGGGAGGTTCTGAAAATGAATATGCATCGCGACATCGAAGCCTTAAACAATAAAACCGCCGTGATGCTGGGAGGCGCCAGCCTGATGGTATTCAGTTATTACGTATTGCATCCTATTGTGCAATCCTCCTCGGTGGTTATGCTGAATGCGTTGGCGGTCAGCCTTTCTGTGGTACTGCTGGGCATGTTGCTGATGATTTCGCATCGTCAGGCTATCGCCCATGTGGTCGGCTTTATGTCGATAGAAAACGGTTTATTTTTCGCGGCCATTGTTGCCACCAACGGCATGCCGATGGTGGTTGAGTTGGGTGTTGCGTTCGACGTACTGGTGGCTGCTGTGCTGTTCGGCATCTTTTTCCTGCACATCCGCACCAGTATCGATTCGCTGGATGTCGATCTGTTAAACAAGTTACACGAGGTGGATAAATGATCGCCGCTTATTTGGTCTTATTAATACCCTTGGTCGGCATACTCTATTTTGCGCTGGCGGGTCACAGAGAAGACACGGGAAAAATTAATGTCCGGTTTAACGGAGTTTGCCTACTGGCAACCATCTGGCTGGCGATCAACGTACTCAATCAGGGTACGATTATTTCATCGGGCAGGGCTTTTCTAATCGACCCGTTCAATGTGTATTTGATTGTGTTGACTGCTTTTGTCGGCTTCACCACGTCGATATTTTCCTCGCCCTATATGGAGCATGAAAAGGAAATCGGCAAACTCAGCGATAATCGCTTGAAACTGTATCACTCAATGTTTCAGGGCTTTATGCTGGCCATGTATCTGGTGCTGACCACCAATAATATGGGCATCATGTGGGTGGCGATGGAAGGGGCGACGCTGGCAACGGTGTTGCTGGTCAGTTTGTATCGTACGCCGGAGTCTATTGAGGCGGCGTGGAAGTATTTTATTTTGTGCGGCGTGGGCATTGCCCAAGCCCTGTTCGGCACCATTTTGTTGTATTACGCGGCGGTGCAGATCGGCGATGGGGAAAATGCGTTGTTGTGGTCAGTGCTTTACGAAAATGCCGTCAAATTAAATCCGGAAATTCTTGAAATCGCCTTTGTTTTTTTACTGATTGGTTACGGCACAAAAATCGGCTTAGTACCATTGCATAACTGGTTGCCCGATGCTCACTCCGAAGGCCCGACGCCGATGTCGGCGGTGTTGTCCGGCTTACTGTTAAACGATGCTTTATATGCCGTGGTGCGTAATAAAATGCTGGTGGATGGCGCGACGCATTCCAATATGGCAGGCTATTTAATGATGGGCTTCGGCATGCTGTCATTTCTGGTCGCCGCGATACTGTTGCATCGGCAGAAAGATATAAAAAGGCTGTTCAGCTATTCGTCCATCGAGCATATGGGGCTGATGACTTTCTCATTCGGCATCGGCGGCCCCTTGGCAACTTTTGCGGCCTTGCTGCACATGACCGTGCATTCGCTGACCAAGTCTGCCATTTTCGTAACGGTAGGCCATGCGGCACAGCTTGCCGGAACCCAAAGGATAGACCAGATACGCGGCCTGATTAAAACCCAGCCCAAGATTGGCTGGGGCTTATTAATAGGCACTATTTCCATTGCCGGATTTCCGCCATTCGGCGTGTTTACCAGTGAGTTTCTGGTGTTGTTGGCGACCATGCACAGTTATCCTTGGCTGGCGCCGTTGCTGTTACTGGGTATCGGCATCGCCTTTGCCGGACTGTTCAGACATATCCAACCGATGGTTTACGGTGACAGGCCCGAAGGCCAAAATCCGATTACAGCTAACCTTTGGCCGGTCACGATACATCTGGCCTTGGTGCTTTGGTTGGGTCTGGCTATTCCCGGCTTTTTGGCGCACTGGTTTTCACAAGCGACACTGTTAATTTCCGGGAGTACGCCGTTATGAGTGTTTCAAAATGGGCTGCGGATTTTTTAAGCCAACTAAGTACCGATATTACTGTTGCAGAAATCGATATACCTTCAATTACGCTATGGCAAATCGAAAGCCACGCATGGCAACGATTTGCAGAATTAGCGCTACAGCAAAATTTGCGTTGGGCTGCCGGATGGGCGGAACAGGTGCAGAACCGGTTCTTGATCAACGCCTGTTTTGAAAAGCAAGGTGAGTATTTTCTGCTACGCACGATTATTGATGATTCAAGCCCGGAACTGACTAGTCAAGCCACCGTTTATCCAGCCGCTAACCGTAGCGAACGTCATACGCAAGACATGTTCGGTATTAAGTTTGTCGGCCATCCCGATAACAGGCGTTGGACGCGGCATCAAGCCTGGACTGAAAACAGCTATCCGTTACGAAAAGACTTCCCGGTTCAGGGTACGCCGGTTGGTATTACAGCGCCCGATATGCATTACCCGTTTATTAAATCCCACGGCGCGGGCGTTTATGAAATTCCGGTCGGCCCGGTGCATGCCGGTATCATCGAGCCTGGGCATTTCAGGTTTCAGGCTGTCGGCGAATTGATCCTCAATCTGGAAGAACGTTTGGGCTATGTGCATAAAGGCATCGAGAAAATTGCCGAGGGTAGGACGCCCGAATCTTTAGCCAAGCTGGCGGGGCGCGTTTCCGGCGATACCACCGTCGGACATTGCTGGGCGGCCTGCATGGCGATGGAGCAGGCAGCGGGCCTTGAAATCCCGCCTCGCGCCGCATTGATACGCGGCATTTTGGCCGAGCGGGAACGCATCGCCAACCACATGGGCGATATAGGCGCAATTTGTAACGACGTCGCTTTTGTGTTCGCGCAAATGCAGTTTACCCGTTTGCGTGAACTTTGGCTGCGCACCAATGCAATGGTGTTCGGCCATCGTTTGTTGATGGATCGGATTGTTCCCGGCGGTGTTGCCTGTGATCTGTCGGAGGCGTCCTGTGCCTTGATCAAGAAGGAGATAGCCGAATTAAGAACGGAGCTGGCGGACGTCATACTTGCGCTGGATCTTAATACATCACTGGAAGACCGGCTGTATACGGCGGGTTTCTTGTCCGAACAAACCGCTGCCGCGTTTGGAACCGTAGGCTATGTCGGGCGCGCCAGCGGACAGGATTTCGATGTGCGCCGCGATGCCCCTTACGCGCCTTATGATCGGGTAACGGTTAAAGTCGCGTTGGAAAATCAGGGCGATATTGCCTCCAGAGTATGGGTGCGCTACAAGGAAATCAGGACGGCTTTGCGTTTGATAGAAGAATTTATCGACCAGCTTGTTGCCGGAGAACTACGCAGCGAATGGCAAATGCCGGCGGCGGGTAGTGAAGGTCTTGGTATTGTTGAAGGCTGGCGCGGCGAGATTATCAGCCACATTCGCTTTGATGCCGATAACAAAATCGTCCGTTTTTATCCGCGCGACCCCAGTCAATTAAATTGGCCTGCACTGGAAAAACTGGTGCTGAATAATATCGTGCCGGATTTTCCTGTGTGCAACAAATCCTTGAGCGGCTCTTATTCAGGCAATGATTTATAGGAACGGGACATGCTGAAAATTTTAAAAAAAATCCTGACCACGGGCGTTGTCACCGAACGATTTAGCATGCGTTCCCACGTAGCGCGTGGGAACGAGGACGAGCTGGAACAGTTGGGCATCGAAATCAAGCGACACATAGACAAGCAGTTTTCCGGCAGCATTGCGGTACGCCAAGTCGATGCAGGTTCCTGTAACGGCTGCGAACTGGAAATTCACGCGCTGAATAATCCCTTTTACGATATTGAACGTTTTGGCGTTCATTTTGTCGCCTCGCCAAGACACGCCGACGTGCTGCTGGTTACCGGGCCGGTGTCCAGGCACATGCAAACCGCGTTACTACGCACTTATGAAGCGACACCGAATCCGAAATGGGTGGTTGCGGCCGGAGATTGCGCTGCCTGCGGCGGCGAATTCGGCGAGTCTTATGCCAGTTGCGGCGCGGTGTCCAATGTCATTCCGGTCGATGCGGTGATTCCCGGTTGCCCGCCCACGCCGTTGGCGTTGATGAAGGGATTGTTGGGCTTGATGGGCGTTAAGAAATGAAACGCATTGTAGGGGCGACCGGCCGGTCGCTCTTTAAGCGTATTTGGGAATCCGTCAAAACTACATTAGGTAAACGAAATGATTAAGAAAAAAATGAAGCTATGGGGCATCACCGCCGTGATGCTGAGTTCTGTCAGCACGATTTCCATGGCAGATGACTTGCTTCAGGACGCCGGTAGCTGGATGCAGGTCGTAGGTGAAGGCAGCCTGAAAGTCATAGATCCCAAATTGGAAAAAGGCCGTATCTGGTTGGAAGGCCAGTCCCGCTTCGACGACAACTGGAATCATTGGTATCAAGGCATGGTACGCACGGCGGTGGGCTATTCGCTCAGCGACCGGGCAACTATCTGGGCAGGCTACACTTGGTTGCCTACCCAAAATGTCGGAAGGAGCTATGTCTCCCAACAAGATGTCTGGCCGGCGTTTCGCTATATTTTACCCACTGACATCGGGACTTTTACTTTTAGAACCATGTTCGAAAGCAATTTTATAAACGGCAATGACGTTCGTTTCCGGCCGCGCCAGATGCTGCGCTTTATGCATCCTCTGGAGTTCGAGCCGCGTTTAAGTCTGATTACCTGGGATGAGTTTTTCGTCCGAGTCAACACCACCCCATTCGGCGGCCAAGCCGGTTTTGACCAGAACCGCGCGTTTGCAGGCCTTGGCTGGACTTTCAATAAAAGTTTTCGGGCTGAAGCGGGTTATCTCAACCAGTATCTGGATGACGCTACCCACACTAACGGCACCATGCATCATTTGATTATGGGATCGATGTTTATCAATTTTTAAGTCCCGATTTTAGAAGTCCAAAGCTCACCATAGGGTTAGGTTAGTGCTAACCCAGCTGTACTGGCTGGGATTATTGACGCTTGCACTGGTCGGGACTATGATGCAGTCTAATATGACTCATGCGGAGTAAACCATGACCAGCCTAACTATTCGAAATATCGACGAATCCGTTAAGACGGGTTTACATCTGCTTGCATCTAAACACGGACAATCGATGGAAGAAGAAGCTCTACAAATCCTCCGTCAAGTCGTACTTCCATCATCTAACAGCAGCGAAGGTTTGGGAAGTCGTATCCATCGACGCTTTGCCGCACTGGGCGGAGTTGAATTAATCTTGCCGGAACGGATGCCTTCCAGACAGTCTCCAGATTTATCGGATGGCACATGATCCTGCTGGATACCAACGTTATTTCGGAGCTGATGAAAGCTTCTCCCGACCTGGGGGTTCTGAGCTGGCTGGACAACAATACCCGTGACGGTCTATTTATCAGTGCAATCAGCCAAGCTGAAATCGCTCTTGGTATTGCTCTGTTGCCCACTGGTAAACGTCAGGATGCCTTGTCATTGGCCGCCGCCGCCATGTTTGCCGAAGATTTTGCCGATCCGAGTCTTCCGTTTGACCAAGGCGCTACTAGCCATTACTCCAAGTTGGTTGCGCATCGAACCCGTGTTGGTTTACCTATCAGCACCGAAGATGCGTATATCGCTGCTATTGCTTTGAATCATGGATTTAGACTGGCGACAAGGAATGTGAAAGACTTTGTGGAAATCGCCGGGCTTATCTTGATCAACCCCTGGCAAATCCCTTGAGACCGATAGGCAAAGTAATTTGTATGCCACAACGGAGTCAAGATTAACCCCCTTTTAAATCGCTTTCCTAACCTACAGCAGGCGTAGGCCGGAAACGCCGTCCTTCGGCTTCGCTCAGGAGAGCCTGGGATGGCCTTATTCTTCAGACAGTCTGGAAACACCGTAAAACAATAATCCAATGATTAAAATCCCAATAACAATAATGGCTAATGCACCTACGTTCATTACAATCCTCCTATCTGCTAAGTTTTGTTAGATTATTAACGGCAAGCAAATGCCAATCTAACATGGATTTGGCATAACCCCTCAATACTGTTGATTTTAGAGCATGTGCGGCTCCTGCATCATGTTCAATCATAGTTTCAAGTGCGATTCTATTTTTTGTGCGCATGTGCAGTCGTACTCACGCCCTTTACCTGCATCCATGTAGGTAAGCCCCGCTTTTGGCCTATTCTCCATCTCTTTGTTGTTAAAATAAGAATGACTAAGGTGCTGATTTTCTTGACAGTAATGTCGATAAATCCTAGCAATAAATTAATTTTTTGTAGGTTAGCAACGGTGTGTTGTTTTGTTGCGCTGTCATGAAACTGTAATAAAACTGTCATTAAGCTGTCATTTATTTTGCTTATTCT
>JANYKK010000320.1 GCA_025361585.1 Methylobacter sp.
GCTGTTCGGTGCGGTTGCCGTTGGCATCGTAGCTGTAGCGGGTTTGGCTGGTAGGGTCGGTGTAGTCTGTCAATCTCCCCAGTGGGTCGTAAGCAAAACTCTGGTCGTAGTTTAGGTCGGAATCCCGGTAGCCGGTGATGCGGCCTGCGGCATCGTAGCTCAATTGCCGCGAGCGGTCGCCCAGGTCGTAATCGATGAGGCGGCCGTCCAGGTCGAAGCTGCGGCTGGTTTGTACGCCGTTGCCAAACATCCAGTCTTTGGCGGGGCCAAATGGCTGGTAATGGATGTTGCTGAGCAGCGGCGAACGGTTGGCGTCCACGGCGCTTATTTGGCCGTTGCTGTAGCTCAGCTGTACGACTTTGCCGGATGGGTAGGTGAGCGCGGTGAGTTGGCCGTTGGCATTGTAGCCGTACTTGGTTACCAGGGTTAGAGAACCGGTGCTGAAGCTTTTGCTGGTCACTTTACCCTGTAGGTTATAAGTCCAGCGCGTGGTGCCTGACTCATCGGTCATTTGGGTCAGGTGGCCGGTTCCATTGCTGCCCTGGTCGTAACTGAAGGTAATGGGCGGTTTGTCGGCATAAATGATTTGGCTGACGCGGTTTAAGGCGTCGTAGCTGTAGTTAACGGTTTGTCCCCGTGCATCGGTTGTGTTTAGCAGATTTCCGGCATCGTCGTAGTCGGCTTGGCTTGATCCGGTATCGGGGCTGTCGGTGCTCAGCCGGTTGCCGAAGCCGTCATAGCTGTAGTCGGTGCTGTGCGCCAAGGGGTCGGTGATGGATAGCGGGTGGTCATGGCTGTCGTAGCTGCTTTGGGTGGTTTTGCCGGTCGGGTCGATGCTTTTTATTAAGCGGTTCAGCGGATCGTAAGCGAGCGTTGTTTTGTTGCCTAGCGGGTCGGTGATGCGGGTGGCATTGCCGTTGGCGTCGTAGCCGTAGTTGGCGGTCTGGTTTTGTGCGTCTATGGTTTTCGCCAGTCGGCTGAGGCCGTCAAAAACCTGGGCGCGGGTACGGGTCAGGTTGTTGGCGGGATCGATGACTTGGCTGGTAAGCCGGTTGCCCATGTTATCCAGGGTGTAGTCGATATGGTTGCCCAGTGTATCGGCAATGCTCACCAGCCGGTGGGCGTTGTCGTAGTTGTAGGTAAGGGTGGAGGCGTCCGGCAGGGTGACTTTGATCAGCTGCTCTGCGGCATCGTAGCTGTAACGGGTAACTTCTGTGCCTATGTTTGAGGCAACCGGTTTGCCGCGCAGGTCGTATTGGAAGGTTGTGACCAGGCCGTTGGGGTCTTTCAGGGCTAACGGTTGGCCGTTGGCATTGTAGCTGGTGATGGTGGTGACATGGCCCAGCGCATCGGTAACGGTGTTGAGGTCGCCTTTGGCGTCGTAGCTAAAGTGTGTGACATCGTTAACGTCGCGGCGCGGCCCGTCGATGGTTAACGGTTGGCCGTTACTGTTGTAGGTCAGGGTCCAGGTTTTTGTTTGGGCGTCTGCGCTGACGGTCTTTTGCATCAGGTTGCCTTGGGCATCGTAGCTAAAAGCGGTGCGCCGTCCGGCTTGGTCGATTTGGGTCGGCAGGCGGTAACTGGCATGCCATTGGCTGCTGGTTTTGCGCTCGCTGCTGTTGACGGCGGGGGTATAGCTCGCCAGATCGGCGGGACAGCTTGAACCGGGGACGAGACCTTCCAGGCGGGTGGTTTCAAGGTTGCGGCTTGGGTCGTAGGCATAGCAGCTTCGGTTGCCGTTGAAGTCGGTGCGGCTGGCGATGTTGCCGTTGGCGTCGTAGCTGATCGCGCTGGCGGCGGCGCTACAACCTGCGCCCGCCGGTTGATCACTGCCGATGCTTTTGACCACGCCTTGGATGGTTTGAAAGCGATGGGTACGCGCAGTACCCAGCGCATCGGTGACGGTATTGCTGTTGCTACCGTAGGCGACGCTGACCCGTTCGGCTCCGCCTGCGTGTTGGGTCAAGAGGACTCGTTTTTGGGCATCGTATTGGAAGGTTGCATAGCGGTGATTGTTCTCGTCGATAATGCCGGTCAAGGCGTGCGGCATGGCGACGCTGACGTTGGCCGGTTCGTTATACAGGTAGGTGCGTGTAGTTTGATCCGGGTAAGTCGCGGTCTCAAGGTTGCCGGTGGCGTTGTTGTAGCCGTAACGGTAAAGGCCGCCCGCCGGGTCTTGCAGGGTTGCAACCCGAAGGTTGCTGTCGTAACTGAAGGTCAGGCTGCGTCCGTTGGAGTGGGTGACGGCGGTCAGCAGTCCATTGGCATCGTAGGTCAGGGTTTGGGTGGCGCCCGAGCGGCTTTTGATCGATTGCAGTTTGCCTGAGGCGTTATAGGTTTCGACGCTGCCATCTTCGGTGGTTAACAGCCAAGTATCGGGCGAGGCGCTACGGCTGAGTTTCAGGTTGACATCGGCAGGCGACGACCAGTTATTACCGGTTAAGGTAAAATCGTAAGCGCTGCCGTCGGCGCGGTAGGCTGTCGCCACGCTACTGTTGGCGGTGCTGGTGATCGAGCGTTCGTAGCTATGCCGCCAGCCGCTGCCGGTTCCGAGCCGTTCGCTAACGGTTGCGGCATCGCTGTTGTAGGTGCGTTGGAATACCAGCGGAAAATCGCCGACGCCCTGGTAGTCGGTTTCGGGCTGGTATTTGTTGCCGGTGCCGATGTTGATGGGGTTGCCGACGCAGGAATCAAGTGGAGGCTTTCCGGTATTTCTGAGGGGGATGGTTTTATTCGCTGACTCACAAGCGCCGGTTGTGGCATTTCTTTTTTGGGGGACTGGGCAAGCGGGCGCATTAATACAATTCGTGCCTGAAACGGTACCACCGTATGGACAGGTATATTTGTAGACAGATCCCGAACCATAATGAGTATAGCCTGCACCAGTCAATGTGAAAAAAAATCCAAGCGATGTTTCCGAAGTGCCTGCAACTGTATCGGGGCAGCCCCAATTAACAGTCGAACTACAACTATCCAAAACCCGTAGATTAGCCAAACAAGCGGCAGCGGCAGCAGCGGCACTGCTGTATACATTGGCGTAAATACACCAGGTACCGTGCATATACGATTTAGTATTTGATGATGCTGGATAGGTATCAGCAAAAGAAACCGAAGAAAACAGCAAAAGAAAAGCCGCAGTTATTAATTTACGCATGGGAAAAACCCTTGATTATGGCGTAAGCGCATGACATGCCGGATAGCAGCAAAAGAAAATAAACGATCATAAAATCACCCTATATAAAGACGTAGTGTCATGCTTATAAATTGCCGGTTTTATAAAAACAGCTGTCAGTGTGTCCAAGCCATTCCGATTCAGGCTATCTTTCGATAATTCTATCGGCTTTCCAATCTAGGACACTCAAACTACGGCCGGACATTCTCGGTCGTCACGTTGCCAGCCACTTCAAGCGCCCCAAACGAGCACTCGCCCGCTGGATGTCGGACAAGGAAATAAAACTTGATTGAACGGATTAAGAGACGAAGCCATTGTGAACCAAAGATCCGCCAAAGTATGTCGGTCAAAGCTGAGCTTTGTGTAAGCCTAAGACCAAATCTCAGCTTATGTGATCTTTGTCGCAAATTTAAGGATTTTCGCCATGGATCTTTGACAACTGGCTTCGAAACAAGGCGGGCGTCAGCACA
>JANYKK010000365.1 GCA_025361585.1 Methylobacter sp.
CCAACCGTCAAGCCGTCAATCTTCAACGTCGGCTGGCCGACGCCGACCGGCACGCTTTGCCCGTCCTTGCCGCAGGTGCCGACGCCGCTATCCAGCGCCAGGTCGGTGCCAACCATCGACACCTTGGTCAATACATCCGGGCCGTTGCCTATCAAGGTCGCGCCTTTAACTGCACGGGTGATTTTGCCGTTTTCGATCAAATAAGCTTCGCTGGCGGAAAATACGAATTTGCCGGAAGTAATATCGACCTGCCCGCCGCCGAAATTTTTGGCATACAAACCGTTTTTGACCGATTTGATGATTTCTTCGGGATCATGCTGACCCGGCAGCATATAGGTGTTGGTCATGCGCGGCATCGGCAGATGGGCGTAGGATTCGCGCCGACCATTACCGGTAGGCTTGACGCCCATTAACCGGGCATTGAGCTGATCCTGCATATAGCCTTTGAGTATGCCGTTTTCGATCAATACGGTTTTTCCCGTTGGCGTGCCTTCATCATCGATGCTTAACGAGCCGCGTCGTCCCGGCAAGGTGCCGTCATCGACTACGGTACATAAATCGGATGCGACCCGCTCGCCGACGCGGCCGCTGAATGCCGAGGTGCCTTTGCGGTTAAAGTCGCCTTCCAAGCCGTGGCCGATGGCCTCGTGCAGCAAAATGCCCGGCCAACCCGAGCCCAGCACGACAGTCATGTTACCGGCCGGAGCTTCGACGGCTTCCAGGTTGACCAGCGCTTGCCTGACTGCTTCGCGACCGTATGCCAATGCGGTATCCTGATCGATAAAATAGCTGTAATCGCTACGCCCGCCGCCGCCCATGCTGCCCTGTTCGCGCTGGCCGTTTTGTTCGACGATGACGGTCACATTCATCCGCACCAAAGGCCGCACATCGGCAACCAAGGAGCCGTCTTGCCGCGCCACCAGGATATGCTCATGAACGCCGACCATGCTGACGATGACTTCTTCGATCCGGTTGTCCAGTTTGCGCGTCTCGCTGTCCACCCGATGCAACAAATCGATTTTCTGCCGGTCTTCCAGCGATTTTAGCGGGTTTTGCGTCGCGTAATACTTCGGCCAAGCAGAGGCTTTGGTGCTGACCTTGCAATGCAAAGGGTCGGCATCCTGGCCTTGCCGGACGATGGCTTTAACGTTATTAGCCGCTTCCAGCAGCACCGGCAGTTCAATCCGATCGCTGTAGGCAAAGCCGGTTTTTTCGCCAAATACCGCACGCACTCCGGCACCCTGCTCGATGCTATGGCTGCCTTCTTTAATGATGCCCGCCTCCATAACCCACGACTCGAAATGGCTGGATTGAAAATAAATATCCGCCGCATCGATCGGCGAACTGAGCAACCGGCCCATAATCTTTTCAATATCGCCATCCTGTATACCGGCAGGTATCAGGATTGCTTGTCTTGCAAGGTTTAGTATTTCCATCAATTCATCAAAAATAAAGGTTTGGGGTAAAGGGTGCCAGGCTAAAGGCTAAATAAGTAGAATGATGTATCTCGCCTTCCATCTTCGTAACTACTCAGCGTAATTAATAGAACGCGAATTTTTAAATCAGTGTTTATCAGTTTAATCCGTGTCACGGGTGTCCCAATTCAAATATAAGCTAACTAGCCACTAAAAAAATCTTATTAAATCATAAGCAATCCGCGTCATCCGCGTTCTATTCTTTGTTGCTGAGTAGTTACTCTTCTTCCAGCTTATCGCGTAGCGTCTTAAACAATACCTGCAACAGCTCTTCCGCGCCTTCGGCAGACGGATGCGGCGTACCGCTCTGAGTCGCGTTGCTTTGTTCGGTCGCATTGGCGATAGCCGCGGTCACCGTTGTTTCTTCGCCGTCGCCCTTGACGGTCAGCAGATAAATAGCCGGATCATCGCTTAAAAAGGACGTCGCTTTGGCAAAAAAACCAGTTCTATCGGCTGTATCCTGGGTCACGTAATACAGACCCTTATCGCGCTCATGATCGGTTACTTTGATGCCGCTTTGCTTCAATGCCCGAGCCAAGGTATTCCAGGCGTCGCCAAAAGGTTGCTTGATCGTCAGTTGCGTCGGCGCATTCTGGTAAACGTCCGAACCTAAGCCCGTTTTGTCTTTTTTCTTCGGAATCGAACTGTTGTCGACAGTACGCTGTTCCTTAGTCGGGCTGACGACCACGATTGGCGGGCGCTCCAGATTCTCGGTGTCGCGGTAACGGCTTTTTTCTTCGGCGCTTGAGCAGGAAGCCAGAAAAACAATCAGCAATAAACTTTTAACTATTTGCATATTATTCACAAAAAAAACGACGATGATTCAGCGCCGGAAATGCGCTGCGCACTTTTTCCAGACGCTCCAGATCTATTTCAGCGGAGACAAAGCCGCCGCCGGTTTTGTAGCAATCCAACACCACGCCCCACGGATCGATAACCATGCTATGTCCGAAGGTTTTACGCCCATTAAGATGAAAGCCGCCCTGATTCGGCGCAATCACATAACACAGATTTTCCACGGCACGGGCACGCAGCAGCAATTCCCAGTGGGCGGCTCCTGTTTCTGCGGTAAATGCGGACGGGATAATCAATATATCCATGCCCATCTTACGGAAAAACTCGGGGAAGCGCAGATCGTAACAAACTGCGATACCTACTCTGCCAAAAGGCGTGTCAATCACCTGCATGTCTGCGCCCGGTTCAATAGAGTCGGATTCGCGATAAACGTCATTACTGCCCGGCACGCTGACATCGAATAAATGCACTTTATCGTAGCGGGCAACCCGTTCGCCCTGATCATTATAAATAAGACAAGCAGCACGCACTTTATTGCTGGCGTCGCCCGCTATCGGAATGGTGCCTCCGACCACCCAGACTCCGTATTTTTTAGCAACCGCCGCCAAAAAACTCTGGATAGGCCCGGAACCGTCGACTTCTTTCGCTTTGATTTTGTCCAACTCATGGTCGCCCATCAAGGCAAAATTTTCCGGCAACGCCACCAGTTTTGCGCCCGCTTTAACCGCTTCCGCTATCAGCTTTTCCGCTTCCAGCAAGTTGGCGCTAACATTGGGGCTTGATGCCATTTGTATGGCCGCACATCTACTCATTTTTATCTCTCTTTACTTTTCTTCTTGTTGCTGTAGCCATGGAAAGTTAGTAATCCCGTCCCAGGTTTTTTGTAACAATCCATCGTTTTTATGCATCGGGATAATCTGGGCATTCCCCCAGGCGCCTTTGACCAGATACTGGGAACCGAAGAAAAATCCTTCCTGACTTTTGCCCGTCAAAGACCGCCCAACCAAGACCGCGACTTTACCCATAATTGTACCAGCAATAGGCACGGCGTCGGCACTTTTAGGCGTGACATTGATAATGTGGTCAACGGTTTGTTTAACAAGGTCAGTATCACCGCTGATGGCGATTTTTGCAGGAACGGCATCGACGACCAGATCCTGAGTCGATGCGATTCCGCCTGCCAAATTAAAATGCCCTTTGATGCTGTTGAAGGTCAAGCCCTCCTGATAAATATCGCTAAAATCAAGCTGCGCCCGCTTTATCCACTGGGCCAGCGCCAGCATGCCCAATATCCTGCCGAATCCTGGCTCTATGCTTAAAATACGTCCGTTTTTAAAATTAACGTCCACCTTGCCTTTCAATCCCGCCAGCGAGAATTGATAAGGCGCCGCCTTCCAGTTGACCGTAAAATCAACAGCTGCGTCGGTTTCGGTCAAATCCTTAGTAATGCCGAGCTGGGTTAGCAGCTGCCCGGCGCGAGGCACGTCCAAATGGCCTTCAGTATGCGTGACCGATTGTCCGCCGCTGGCTTGCCAGTCGCCAGAAAAAACCAGCTTTTGATTTTCACCGGCCAGTTCTACATTCTTAAAGCTCATGCCGCCAAGTATTCGCTCGGTTTTCAATGACAACCGACCCAGGTCAACCGACTGCCACAGCGTTTTATCACTGGCGACGGTCAGCAACGGCATAAGCTCCGGCGATACGGTCTGCGGGGCCGAATCATCTTTCGATCCTGCTTGCTTTAATGCCGAAAGATCCAGTAATGCCATGTCCAGGTTGATTCTGTCAGTGCTAGCGAAGTTGGCAGGAATCTGAACCTTGCCCTTGGCGATTGGGCTGTCTATCGCCCCGACCCAATTGTTGCCGATATGTTTTAAGGCCAGATCGAAAATGCCTACATCGGTTTTCTTCCACAATGCATGAGCGCTATGAATCTTCAGTTCATTGATGCCGTCTCCCGCGCCTTTTGCCGCAGCCAGTCCCAACCAATCCTGCAACACAAGCCGGTCGAGGTTGATCTCCAGCTTTAATCCTGCATCCTGGCGCTGGGCGACCTCGCCCGCCCCCATCAGGACATGCCCTGAATAGAGGGCCTTTTGTGCAGTGTCCAACAAAACAGCCGCTTTCAGTTTGTTATCGTAATTTAGCAGCAGCGGCAATAATAGCTTATCATCCAGGCTAAACGTCAGCGTCAAAGGCGCGCTTTGCTCCTGAGTCTTGGCCAACGATTCCGGCAAATCCAGCGATACTCCTGACAACATAGAATCCACAACCAGCGTTGGAACGACATCCCCATAAGGCAATGCCAGCGTTAACTGATAGTCTGTCGCGCCTTTGGCGATGCTCCACCAGGGCAGTTCAAATTGCGCCTTTAGGTCGTTAACTCCGGCACGCCCCGCCACATTGACGGTAGTTTGGCTATCCGAACTTTTAATATCGATAGCTATCGGATGACCCAAAGCCAGCGCATGAATGGTATCGCTAAAAATGCCCTGCTCATTAAACTTGAGTTCGCCGTTAATTTTGCTGACCGGCAGGGCCAGCGATTTGACTGTCAATCTGGCGTCTTTCAAGGATGCCGTTCCATCGACCTTAGTGGGCGCTCCGTCAATCAAGGGAATCTTAAGATCCAGCGCCACATGGGTATCCCCTTGCGGAGAAATGGCGTCCACCACCGAATCCACCCGCGAACTGAGCGTGGTATGCTGCATAAAGGCCAGCACCTGATCTATTCCCGCGTCGGCCTCGCCCTGAATCAGCAACTGCTTGCTGGTATTCAGCGAAGGAATAGTGACTTCGGCTTGTTTAATGATCACGTTATCGGATTGCCCTTGCAGGACATTCACCTTCAGGCCGCCTTGGCTAAACATGACCTCGGCATTCATGCCGGTTATATCGGGCCATTCGGAATCGTATGACAAATCAAAGTCTTCTCCGGTAAACACCGCCTCAAAAATGCCCGGCGCCGTGGTGAACGGGAAATCGACCAGGTTACCGTAAACCAGCAAGCCGCCGTTGGTCATGCGCCCGCTGACGAAGGCCCGATCCAGCCAGGCGACGACTTCTTCATCCATAATGCCCACCGGTAAATAATGCTTAACATCGCGTGCATCTTCACCAACAAATGCGCTTTGCAGATCCATAAACACCGGTTTGCCTGCTTCGGGAATATCGATACGAAACTTGGTATTGCTCTGAAAGCTTAAAGAATCCAGCTCGACCATCGGACTGGACACAGACCAAGCCTGTTCTGCCGTTTGCTGCCAAGCTAAGGTTCCGGAAAGTCGCTTGACCGGCAACGCTTCACGGAACAAATCCGGCGCTATCAACCAAGCATATTGGGTCGCGAGGGTAATAGCGCCCTGTTTTTCGCTGCCCTTGATTCGACCAGTCAAATTTTCAATGCCGGGAACCGACGACATCGACGCGACACCGATGCGGGCAAAGCTGCCGTTCAAGGCAAGCGACTTTGCCTCCAGGTCGGCAAACAAGGAGAAATTCCCTAGCACGCCTTTTAACTGAGCCTGTGCCAGTAATTTAAGCCGATCATCGGGCAACGGCGCGAAAAACTGCGCCAGTCCCGACGCTTCCTGCAAGTCCAGCTGTTCGACAAACAATGCTATTTTGGGCAAGGCATTATCGTCTCTGCCTTGAACGGAAACGCTAAACTCGGCGGCAGGCCATTTCTTAACCACGCCTTTGGCGCCAACCTGCGTTTCCAAGGAAAATTCGTTTACATCGAGTTGCCACTGATGGTTTGCGCCGCTGTCGGCCTGTTGTAGCCCCCAGTGCAAGCGGGTTTTTAGCTGATTGACCAAAAACTCATGTTTATCCTGCCTGACAAACATCAGCTGATGCAGCTGCGCCGCTACATCCATAGCCACCAGTTGCGATTGCCGCCAGTCGGCCCAGATTTGAACATCGCCGGTACCGGTATTGATATTAATTCGATCCCCGGACGGGACTGAGGCTAATGCTGCCAATTCAGGCAGGTTGACGGCTTTTCCATCGATATAAACTCGGCCCTGAATGGTTGCAGGCTCAAAAACATTGCCCTCAAAATCCATCGACAGCCTTAAGCTATCGCCGACTTTTTTCGGTAATTTGATCTGCATATTAAGCCGGTGACGATCACCGTCATTGCGGATCGCCAGATCAACCCCATTAAACAACAGCGGTCGACTATGGCTGGTTTCATCCTGCCAGCTAACTTCGCTTTGCAAGACTTCGTATTTTCCGCCCTGCATCAGCCATTGCGGCTGCCCGTCACTGGCTTTTAAGCCAACCACAACAATGCTGCCATCCTGTTGCCGCTTAATGGCCAGCTTGGCACCCACCAAAGTGACCCTGGACGATGACAAGACATCCCGACTGACCAACAGTTTCAGTAAATCAATGCCCAGACGGATTTGATTAAACTCAATAGCGGGTTTTTCGCTACCGGCCGAGGCGACGGCTGCAATGGCGATGTCTGATAACACCAACTGCGGATTAAAACCGCGCATATTTGCACCCAGACGGCCGATGGTTACCGGCGTACCGACCAGTGCGCTGATACTGGTCGCCAAATCAGCTTTATAATGCTCAATCCCTGACAATAACAGACGTACGCCAGTCAAGGCTATAGCCGCCGCGATCAAAGACCAGAAGATGAGGTGCCGCGTGGCACGCTTGATATGATGGATCATTAAAAAAGGTTAAAGACGCAAGGCTAAAGGTTCAAGGTTCAAAGCAAAACCACATCGTACTGCTCCTGATTGTATTGAGCCTCGGCCCTGAACTTGATGCGCACACCCAGAAAAACCTCCAATTCGGCCAGCATATCGGCTTCCTCATCGAGCAGCATTTCCACCACTTCATTCGATGCCAGCACCAATATCTTCTTGACCTTGTACTGCCTGACTTCACGAATAATCTCCCGGAATATTTCCAGGCACATGGATTCTGGGGTCTTCAACACGCCCCGTCCGCCACAGGCGCTGCATGGTTCGCAAAGGATATGCTCCAGACTTTCCCTCGTCCTTTTGCGGGTCATTTCCACCAAGCCCAGCGCCGATACTTCGGTGATGTTGGTTTTCGCGTGGTCTTTTTCCAAATGCCGCTCGAAGGCCTGCAACACCTGCTTTTTATGATCGGCGCTCTGCATATCGATGAAATCGATAATAATGATGCCGCCGAGGTTCCTTAACCTCAACTGCCTGGAAATGGTCTGCGCCGCTTCAAGATTGGTCTTGAATATCGTCTCTTCCAGGTTGCGACCGCCGACATAACCGCCGGTATTCACATCGACGGTGGTCATCGATTCGGTCTGATCGAACACCAAATGCCCGCCCGACTTAAGGTTGACTTTTCGATCCAGCGCTTTTTGAATTTCATCTTCGACGCTGTAAATGTCGAACACCGGACACTCTCCGGTGTAATGCTCAATAACCGGCACGATTTCCGGTACGAAAATCTCCGCGAATTCAACCAAGCGATGATAAGTTTCCCGTGAATCGACCCGCACCCTTTCTATGCCCTCCCGGTATAAATCCCGCAAGGTTCTGATGCTCAACGGTAAATCCTTATGGATAAACTGTTTGGGCTTGGCGTCGGCGATTTTGGCTGCTATCGACTCCCACAGTTTCAGCAAAAACGTCATATCGGCGATCAATACCGTCTCATTCACGCATTCTGCGGCAGTTCTTGCGATAAAGCCGCCGCATTTATGCTCCAACCTGAACGCCTCAAGACAGGCTTTTAACCGGACTCGTTCGGTCTCGCATTCAATCCGTTGGGACACGCCGGAATTTTGTGCGTACGGCATGAAGACCTGGAACCGCGACGGTATCGATATTTCCGTGGTCAACCGCGCGCCCTTGCTGCCCAACGGATCTTTGACCACCTGCACGATAATGTGCTGGCCTTCGTGCAGATAATGCTCGATATTTTCCGACCCTTTCTTCTCCAGATCCTTAGCGCACAAATCGGAAAGATGCAAAAACGCCGCCCTGGGCAGGCCAATATCGACAAAAGCCGCCTGCATGCCGGGCAGAACCCGGCATACTTCACCTTTATAAATGTTACCGACCAAACCCCGCTGCCGGGTTCGTTCAATAATCAATTCCTGCAACACGCCGTTTTCAATAACCGCAACGCGCGTCTCAGGCGGGGTAACGTTGATTAAAATTTCTTCGCTCATTTGAACAGC
>JANYKK010000001.1 GCA_025361585.1 Methylobacter sp.
CAAGGCGTGCGCACGCGGGTGGCAGTAAGCGCCGACACAACCAAACAATCATCAAAGGGGTCGGAGCTGGTTTTTATCGGTTATCACCTGAACCGTAATCCGGTAGCAGCGCTGTTGTCTCAATTGACCGGGACTGTCTGGAAATGAGCAATGGCTCCTTCATGCCAATCCTAATAAACTTTATATTTCCGAGCTACCGTAGGGGCGACCGGCCGGTCGCCCCTACATGCGTTATTTCTAGCTAATGAACCATTCTAAAACCCGCTGCCCTGCCCTGTTTATCACCGCACCCGGCTCCAATCACGGCAAGACTACCATCACCGCTGCGCTTGCCCGTTACCATGTCGAGCAAGGCCGCAAAGTCCGGGTGTTTAAATCCGGCCCCGACTTTCTCGACCCGATGATACTCAAACGCGCCTGCGGTCTGCCGGTGCATCAACTCGATCTTTGGATGATGGGTGAAGCTGAATGTCGGCGGTTATTATACGAAGCCTCGCTGGAAGCGGATTTGATATTGATTGAAGGCGTGATGGGCTTGTTCGATGGCGAACCTTGCTGCGCCGACCTCGCCGAACTATTCTCGGTACCGGTACTGGCGGTGATTAATGCAACAGGCACTGCGCAAACGCTGGGTGCCATTGCCTACGGACTTGCCAACTACCGGCCTAAGTTAAGATTTGCCGGTGTTTTAGCCAATAACGTCGCCAGCCCGCGTCATACCGAAATGATTCTGCAAGGCATGCCGTCCGGTCTGCGCTATTTTGGCGGGATACCCCGAGACAGCCGATATGCATTGCCGGAACGACATTTGGGCTTGGTTCAGGCTGATGAAGTGCTTGATCTCGAATCGCGAATGCAAGCGGCGGCAACAGCAATAGCCTCGACCGCGCTGGCAGACTTGCCGGAAGCAGTGGAGTTTTCATCCCCCGAACCAGAAACGCTACCACAACTGTTATCGGGCATCCGCATCGGTATTGCTAAGGACACCGCGTTTTCGTTTATTTACGCCGCCAACCTGGATTTACTACGGGCAATGGGCGCTACGCTGATTTTCTTTTCACCGCTTGCAGATGCTGCTCTACCTGAAGTTAACAGCATTTATCTGCCGGGCGGTTATCCCGAGCTGCACTTGCAATCGCTACAGGATAATCAGGCGATGAAAGCAGCATTACAAACGCATTTCAGCCAAGGCAAACCCATTTACGCCGAATGCGGTGGCATGCTGTGCTTGCTGGAGTCGATTCAGGATAAAGCAGGAAATCGCGGTGACATGGTCGGCCTGTTGCCAGGACACGCTATCATGCAAAACCGGTTAAAGGGCTTGGGCTATCAATCCGCTCCTATGCCCGGCGGCATGTTGCGCGGACATACCTTCCACCATTCCCTGATCGAAACACCGCTGGCACCTGTCGCCTTTGGCGAGTGCCTGCATAACACGTCAGCAGGAGAAGCCATCTATCGGCTAAATCGATTAACAGCCAGTTATCTGCATTGTTATTTTGCTTCAAACCCCACTGCTGCGGCGCAATTATTTCTGCCTTAAACGAAGCAGATTAAAACCTCGCAAGTATTTATTCTAACAATAGTCTTCAGTATTTTAGCTATGAATGGCAATTATAAGCTTTGCCGGTCGCAGTTCCATTGAACGCGCCAATAGAGGTAAACCGCTCCCAAACAACATGACTCGCGCCTAATTTTTCAGCCTGCGTTAAGGCTGAATATTTAGCCAAGCTTTGCCATTCAGGTTTCTTTCCATAACCTGATGAGCCTTCAACTATATCCACAAACTGGCAATTTTGTACATTGGAGGCGGCTACCTCTTGGGGCTGCGCTAGAGAAACAGCGGGAATGCTAAGTAGCAGAAAAATAGCCGCTAAGCCATTGATCAGAATGTCACGATTTAATTTAAAAGTAGTTAATCTAAACATATATTTCTTCCCTCTAAGTAATTACCGGCTGGAATAATTTCGACAAACAACCTTCCAACATGAATTTTCTGGGCGGTTTGTCCTGGACTAACGATGCAGCGACCAGCGCCGCCTCTTGATCCGTGATCAGCGGCGATGTGGATGCTGCCAGCTCAAAAAACAGAACCGTGTCCAGTTTAGTGGTTTCGCACAGCTTTACCGATAAGCTGCAATATGTTTTCCAGCATGATTTCGGCTATCAGCAACAAGCCACGGCTGCCCTCAAAGAGGCTTATTGGTATGGCATTAATCAAAACCTGTTTTATGATTTTACCGATACTTTTTCTGCGGGTTTAAGGGGGGAATGGTTCCGGGACAGTAACGGCACGCTGCTCAATATCGGCAATGCCGGGAATTATTATGTCCTGACCGCCGGTGTCAACTGGAAACCGCAAGGCTGGCTCACTTTCCGTCCTGAAGTCCGTTATGACTGGGCTGGATCAACGGCATTAACATTTAATAATCGAAGCCAAAATCAGCAGTTGGGAGTTGCTATGGACATGGTCATCCAGTTTTAAGCTTCGACTTTAAGCGCAAACAATTTTTAGCAACAAATGAACCGTATTCCTCATAGCAATCCGGTTGCAATCGGGTTATCATTTAATGATAGGGATTCGATACCATATTTTGCTTTTACCGTTAAGCCGCATCGCAATCTTAAAATCCGTATTTCGATAAATCGATATTTACATCAATAATTATAATTACATGCGGGGAAGATTATGCGAAAAATACTGATGCTAACAACACTCCTTGGAATCCCCGTCCTGGCTTTTGCCGATGACGGCTTGAACTCGGCAGACACCGCCTGGATATTGACTTCAGCGGGTTTGGTATTATTCATGACCTTACCCGGACTGGCTCTGTTTTACGGCGGCTTGGTACGCAGCAAAAACGTACTTTCCGTAATCATGGCTTGCTTTTCGATCACCTCATTAATTTCACTGGTTTGGGCTGTCGCCGGTTATAGCTTGGCCTTGACCGATGGCGGCCACTGGCAATCGATGATCGGCGGGGTTTCGCAATTGTTCCTGATTAACATGAATGCCGACAAACTGGTAGGCAACCTGCCGGAATCGGTATTTGCGATGTACCACATGACCTTTGCTATTTTCGCCCCGGCGTTGATCGTCGGTGCATTGGTCGAAAGAGTTAGGTTTTTCCCGCTGCTGCTGTTTTGTGCACTTTGGGAATTGCTGGTTTATGTCCCCATTTGCCACTGGATCTGGAGGAACGGCTGGCTCGCGGATCAAGGCGTTATGGATTTTGCTGGCGGCATCGTCGTGCATGGCAGCGCAGGCATTGGCGCACTGGTCGGAGCCATCATCATAGGCCCCCGGAAAGGTTTTCCAAAATCCCCGTTGATGCCTCATAACCTGACCATGACCGCTATGGGCGCAGGAATTCTTTGGGTGGGCTGGCATGGTTTCAGCGCAGGCAGTGCGCTGATGGCTAACGGCTCTGCCGGCATGGCAATGCTGTCAACTCATCTTTGTGCATCATCCGCCTCTATCACCTGGATAGTTATGGACTGGCTTAAGTTCGGCAAGCCCACCGTTCTTGGCGCGATGACCGGCATGGTGGCAGGACTGGGCATGATAGCGTCCGGCGCAGGTTTCGTGTCCCCTCTTGGCGCATTGATCATTGGCGTTGTTGCCGGTGTCGCCTGTTTTTATTCCATTCATTTAATCAAGCAACGTCTGGTGATCGATGATGCGCTGGATGTATTTCCGGTGCATGGCGTCAGCGGAATTTTAGGCGCATTCTTAACCGGCATTTTTGCCGATGTCAGCTTCGGCGGCATAGGCATCGTCAGCGAACAAGGCATTCTTAACCAGCTTTTAATCCAGTTGTTCGGCATCGCCGTAACCATCATCTGGAGCGGATTGATCAGTTATTTATTATTTAAACTGATTGAAAAATTCATCGGCATACGCGTAAGTCAAGAAGAGGAAACCAACGGGCTGGATATTAATCAGCATGACCAGCAGGGTTACAATTTTTAATTGATTGACGATCTTACGATTTGAATGATATGAAATTTTTGACCCACTGGAAAAAGTCTATGAAATTGCTTTTTATTGTTTTGAACTTACTGATTGCTATCAATACCGCTTATGCGCAAATAGATGAGACCACCGTGGAAGAACTGGTAAAAAACTCGCCCTGTCTTGACGGTTTAACCATTGAAACCGCTTTAAAAGATAAAATCAAGATCAGATCCCAGCGGGACTTAGGCTGGCAGGTTTTCAAGGAAGAAGACCAATTCGATGTGGAAAGAGCCTTTTTGATGAATAAAAGCATGCAGCTTCGGTTCCGCTGGCATGTTAATGCTGACGGCAGCATCACTCCGGTTAGCAGCCGGGCCGAATCGCTATGCGCCAAATGAACGATTATTTGCTTTAAGCAGGACAGGTTTTTTAACCTTCAAAGGGCAGTATCAGCTAACTATTGACTCTTCGCTGATTGTCAATTGCGCTTAATTCTTTCCCATCCTTAAAATTCTTCCCAACCGCCGCTGTCTCCAGACTGCGGATCGAGTTTAACTATATGCCCCACAGGATCATGATCGGTTTCTGCTTCTTCCTTAGCAACAGGTTCTGTAGCAAACGAACTGTCCGCACCATCAGTATCACCGTCCATTTTAAAGTGCTTTACCGTAACGGTCAGATGTTGCGTCTGTTCTTCCAACGACTGAGCTGCTGCTGAGGCTTGCCCCACCAACGCGGCATTCTGCTGAGTTACGTCATCCATCTGGCAAATGGCCATATTCACTTGTTCAATACCGGCAGTTTGCTCTGCGGATGCCGCGCTAATATCGGACATGATGGCAGTAACGCCACGAATAGAATTAACAATGTCTTCCATGGTTTTTCCGGCTTGCGTGACTAACTTGCTGCCGTCTTCAACCTTCTCTACCGAGTCACCAATCAGATTCTTGATTTCCCCTGCGGCAGAGGCAGCGCGTTGCGCAAGATTGCGCACTTCTCCAGCCACCACGGCAAAACCACGACCCTGCTCTCCGGCACGGGCCGCTTCTACTGCGGCATTCAGAGCAAGTATGTTGGTCTGAAAAGCGATGCCATCTATCACCGTAATAATCTCGACCACCTTGCGCGAGGATTCATTGATCGCTTCCATCATTTTTACAACTTGGCCAATCACTGTGACACCCTTACCAGCGGTGTTCGAGGCACTAACGGCAAGTTCACTGGCATGTTTGGCGTTATCGCTATTTTGATGCACGGTTGAGGTCAGCTTTTGCATGCTGGCAGTGGTCTGATCCAAACTCGCTGCCTGCACTTCGGTTCGGTGCGACAGCGACGTGTTGCCATGCGCAATTTCTTTAGCCGCAGTGTGGATTGATTCAGCGACATCCTTGATTTGACCGATAGTACTTTTGAGCTCATCCACCGTAGAATTAGCATCCTCTTTAAGCTGTCCGAAAGTACCCGAATAATGATTAATAATTTTCTCGGTCAGATCACCGTGGGACAAGGCATTGAATACGCGCACCGTTTCATTTAGACCGCTCTCGCTGGTTTGCATCAGCTGATTGATCGATTCGCTCAGCTCACGGTAAAAACCTGTCTTGCCCTGCATCACGATACGCTGGGTAAAATCCCCCATAACTGCGGCGACCAAAATAACGGCCACTTCTTTTTCCACCATGACCTCAGAAGTGCGATCCACCCATTCGGCTACCGAACCCATGCGCTTACCTTTGGAGTTGATCACCGGGCTGGCAGTGACCATCATATAACGGTCACTCCAGTTAATACTGATGGGGCTTAAGCAACTAGTTGCATCGGCAAGTAGCTGTGCCTGATGCGAGGGATCCTTGTGGAAGCTATCAATATTGGTGCCCACTAGGTTATCAACGGAGAAATCCGGCAACAGTTTGCGGATATCGACTTCGGCCCTGCTGAACATATTGACCACCGACTTATTGGCGTAAATAATGTTGCGGTCATTATCCGCAATCATCACGCCGGTGCTGACGTCGTCCAGTGCAATCTTAATGCGTAAGTGTTCATCGGCAATGCGTTTAGCTTCTGCAACATCAAAACCTAATTTAATCTGCATCGCCTTGAGAGCCGCCATTACCTTGCCAACTTCGTCCATGCATTTTATTTCTATGACGTTATTGTAATTGCCCTGAGCAATTTGTCCGAAATGGCTAATAGTGGCATTAAGCGGACGCGCGATGGATCTCAGCAAAGAGAAACTCAACCACAAAGCCAGTAAAATTCCCGATACGATCAACACGCTGGCAATCTCGCGGGTGCTGTAGTAACGCGATTGGCCTGCCTCGAATTCCTGTCTGGCGATGCCGACCTGCAATTGCAATAACTTCTGGATTCCATCGCTGACCGGTTCGTAAAGAGGGTTAACCTTGTCCTCAATAATCTTGTCGGCAAACGCGGTATTATTGCTGCGCAATGCTGAAATGGCGGGTTGCAAGCCTTCCATTACAAAACGATGTCTATCGTCTGCAACCTTGTCCGCCAGCATCTTTTCATCCGGGCTCAATGAGTTCTCAATGTACGTATTCCAGATTTTGGTGATGGTTGCGATATTCTGTTCCACTTCAGCCAGGTTTTTCTGGATAAGCTCGGGAGTTGGATTTAGCAGGCTCTCAGTAATACGCAGCCGGTTAGTCAGCAGCAGTTTCTGAATCTGAAAAATCTGGTTCGAAGGTAGCATGCGATCATTATGAACGGTGCGCAAACCCTCGCTATCCTTGCTCATACCCAAAAGCCCTATGCCGCCAACAGCCAGCAGCAAAACCGACATGATAGAGATGACCATCAACAAACGGGCTTTGATACTGATGTTTTCTAATGTCGGAAACCTCCCCAGCAGTGTTTTTTTGACGATTTTCCCGTTCTGAATTTTTAAATTGCCCGCTTTGCCTTCGCGAAATTTCTGGTAGGCACTGGCCGCATCGGCAACTTGCTCTTGGCTGGGCTTAGTGCGCACCGACATATAGCCGACCAGCTTATCGTTTTCATAAAAAGGTGTGACATTGGCCAGCACCCAGTAAAAATCGCCATTTTTGCAGCGATTTTTCACCACCCCGGTCCATGGGCGACCCGCCTTCATCGACTTCCACAAATCCTCAAAAGCTTCTGTCGGCATGTCTGGGTGGCGTATTATATTGTGCGATGCGCCAATCAGCTCTTCTCTGGTAAACCCACAAATTTGGACAAAATCCTCATTAGCATAGGTAATCATCCCCTTTAGATCGGTCTTGGTAACAATGGAATCACTCTCGGTAAGAGCATGTTCAACATTGGTGATTGGCATGTTAATTTTCATGGGATTTTTTATTTGAGAATGAAACAAATAATTTAAAAAAACTTGGCGCGGAGCTGAGTTTGAAACGCTATAAGTATCAGTTTAAAGCATAAAACCACAAAGAACACCCCGTACACAAAAAAATCGTGAACTTGGTGTTCTTTGTGGTTTATTAATCAATCTAGTTCAATCTTATTGATTGAATATACAAACGCTTTGCTTAAGCTTTCCGGTTGGGTTGCAAGCCAACCGGCAAAATCATCATCAAATTAACGAGCATCCACTTTAAAGAATGACATAACCTGTTGCAATTGCATAGCCTGACCGCTCAGTTCTTCCGCAGTGGCGGCAAGCTGTTCCGAACCCGAGGCATTTTGTTGCGCCGCTTTATCCAGTTGACCGACCGCATCGCTGATCTGGCCGATGCCTTGCGCCTGCTCTTCGGAAGACGCGGTAATTTCTTCAACCAAATCCGCCGTTTTCTGAATATTAGGCACCATTTTTTCCAGCAGGATACCCGCATCTTCCGCAATCTTGACGCTACTTTTTGCCAAAGTATTGATTTCTTGCGCGGTTACCCGGCTATTTTCCGCCAACTTTCTTACTTCAGCAGCCACGACGGTAAAGCCTTTGCCGTGTTCACCGGCACGCGCCGCTTCAATCGCCGCATTGAGCGATAGTAAATTGGTTTTATAAGCAATATCTTCAATCAAACCGATTTTATCGGCGATTTCCTTCATCGCTTCTACTGTGCGCTTCACAGCTTCCCCGCCATTAGCCGCTTCTTCCGCTGCCGTTATAGCCATACTGTTGGTCACTTTGGCATTATCGGCATTTTGTTTGACCGAAGAACTTAACTCTTCGATGGACGTCGTGGTTTGCTCAACGCCCGAAGCCTGCTCGGTCGCACTTTGACTGATAGACTGGGCGGTCGCGCTGATTTCCTGCGAGGCATTGCCCAAAGCATCCGAATTGGTGCGGACTTGCTGAACAACGCTGCTGAGCTGGTCACGCATAGCTTGCAATGCACTGGCCAAGACCCCGATTTCATCTTTCTGGTCAATATCAATCCGCGCGGTAAGATCCCCTTTTGATAAAGATTCGGCGAATTTGACACCCAAAATAATCGGCTTGGTTATCATGGAAGCTAAAAATAGCGCGATGATAACGCCTAGCACTATCGCAAGAATGATAGTGCCGATAATGATTTTGTTGGCTTCACCCACCAACGTCTCAGCTTCGGTACGCGCAGCGCCCAATTGGCTGTAGCCTGCGGCTTCGGCATCTTGCGCCTGCTTGATGACATTGCTGCCTAAACTCGCCATATCCGCCAAAATAATCTTCAGCTGATCATCGTTTTCTATCCAACTTTTTGCCGACTGAGTGTACTCTTGAGTGCTACCACGCATATCTTTAACTATTTGCGCGCCAACTTCATTCAGGACGATCTTTTGTAGATCGTCGTATAAAGTCATTAACTCCGGCAATAAAACTTCCATTTTTTTCCAAGCGACGCGATCCTTGTATTTCACTTCCTCCTTTTCTGCGCGCATGATTTCCATTGCTTTAACGGAGATATTGGACGCGAGGCTAAATCGTTGGACATACAGATCAAGCTCCGGCCCAGCCACGCCTTTTTTTATGGCTTCGCCAAAAAGAGTGATCTGTCTTTTGAGCATTTTATCGGCGGCATTAGCCACTATATTGCCCTTTTCCACCATCTGCGCCACGGATTGCTTGTTCGCTTTTAGCGCCGCAACCCCCGCCCTGTATTTCTCGGCGTATTTAGTAGTGCCTTCCCTTGCCGTTTTCGATTGTTCCAATAACTCAGTGTTCTTGTATTGCTTTGCCAGCGCATCCACTTTGTCCAGGTAGCCCATCAGCTCTTTGACATTCTGTTCAGCCCGCTGATGAACTTCATCTTTCTCCTGCAACAGGTAATTTTTCTCTTCCATAATGGTCGCCAGCGCCATGCGCTCGACCCCGGTTGCGTACTCAACCGCTTTACCGTTATTGTCGGTAATCCCAAACAGCGAGCCCGATACTTTGCCTATATAAATTTTTGACAACATGCCAAATCCACAGGTAATCAATACCAACAGCATCGCACCGGTTAATATCTTGGTTTTTATACTTAAATCGTTTATGTTCATAAAGAATGAGTCCTTGTATGGATTATCAGTTTAGTGCTGCGAAGTTAGTTTCTTTGTTGGTACTGCCCGCGTCATATTCGGTAACTTGTTTGAGCTGGGATAGTTCCTTTATCGAAAGTACGCGGTTGATATTCAGTAAAATAATAAACTCGTCGCCTACCCGCCCCATCGACTGGATAAAATCAGTCCTAATATCGGCACCAAAATCGGGTGGCGGCATAATGTTCGCCTCGGGGATTTCCAGAATTTCATCAACGGCATCGACCAACATGCCCAGCAACTGGGCATCTTCGTTGTATTCAACCTGGACAAGTACGATGCAGCTGCGTTTGGTTATTTCGCTGCTTTCCCGTCCCAGGCGTGCCGACAAATCAATTACCGGCACGACATTACCGCGCAGGTTAATTACGCCGCGTATATAGTCAGGCGTCATCGGCACGTCGGTAATTGTGTTGATTTCGATGATTTCTTTGACATCTAAAATGCTGATAGCCAGATTTTCATTGCCTGCCTGAAAAGTAAGGTACTGGCGTAGTTGATCCTGAGCCATCAACTCGGTTTTGTTTTCTTTTTTATGTATTAATTCATTCATGGTTCATTCTACCTGTCAAAATCGTTCAAAATCATGCTCATTAAATTCAGGCTTGGTTCCCCCTGCTTTGCTGATCGGCGTCGGCTTAGGTGCGATCTGAGAAGATCCGGCCGGGGTAAACTGGGGAACTGTCTTCTTATTAGTTTTCTTGTTTACACCTATCTGCTTGCTAGATTGGTTAAATTGGCCCGGTTGAGCTTTGGCCGTGCGGCTTTGGTTTGCATCCACCTTGAAAAACGCCATCACCTGTTGCAGCTGCAAGGCTTGGCCGCTCAATTCTTCCGCTGTGGCGGCAAGCTGCTCCGACCCCGAGGCGTTTTGTTGCGCCGCTTTATCCAACTGGCCGACCGCATCGCTGATCTGGCCGATGCCTTGTGCCTGCTCTTCGGAAGACGCGGTAATTTCTTCGACCAAATCTGCGGTTTTCTGGATATTGGGCACCATCTGCTCTAGCAGGTTACCTGCATCTTCGGCAATCTTAACGCTGTTTTTAGCCAAACTGTTGATCTCTTGCGCGGTTACCCGGCTGTTTTCCGCCAACTTTCTGACTTCGGCCGCAACTACGGTAAAGCCTTTGCCGTGTTCGCCCGCCAAGGCGGCTTCAATAGCGGCATTGAGTGACAACAAATTGGTTTTATAGGCAATATCTTCAATCAGGCTGATCTTATCGGCGATTTCCTTCATCGCCTCTACGGTGCGTTTCACCGCCTGCCCGCCGTTTGCGGCTTCTTCTGCCGCTGTCGTCGCCATGCCATTGGTTAGTTTAGCGTTATCGGCATTTTGTTTGACCGATGCACTCAATTCTTTAATGGACGTTGTGGTTTGCTCAACACCCGAGGCCTGCTCAGTCGCGCTTTGGCTGATAGATTGGGCCGTCGCACTGATTTCCTGCGACGCGCTGCCCAAGGCGTCTGAGTTAGTGCGCACTTGCTGCACAACGCTGCTGAGCTGGTCGCGCATTCCTGTCATTGATTGCCCCAAGACGCCTATTTCATCATTTTGATCCAGGTCAATGCAGGCCGTGAGGTCGCCTTTCGCTAAAGCCCCTGCAAACTGTTGCATAGCAAATAGGGAGTATGAAATGCCGCGAATCAGCATAAAACCGATAAACGAGGACAATAACAAACCCACCACCAAAAGGCTTATTGAAACAAACCGGCTTTCGTCATAACGAATTTGAGCGGCCTCATATTCCTGTTTGGCGACATCCAATTGCAACTGCGTCAACGCATCTATGCCTTCTCCGACAGGCACATATAATGGACGGACAACCTCCCTGATAGTTCTTTCTACAGCCTCGGTATTCCCTGCCAGCAGATATTCCATAGCGGGCATTAACCCTTCGGTAACAAAGCGTTTTCGATCTATTGCAAATTTGTCCGCCAGTTTCTTCTCTTCCACGGTCAGGCTGGTTGCCATGTACTCATCCCATACCTTGTTAATATCGAGAATGTTTTGTCTGACGCGTTCGACGTTTTTCTGAGTTTCTTCCTTGAACACCAAAGAATTGGCGAGCGCCAGTCGGTTAGCGAGTATTTTTGCCTTGATTTCGGACATTTGCCCGACACATACGGTGCGATCGAGATAAACGGTACGCAAGCCTTCATTCGTTTTTTTCATCCCGTTCAAGCCGAGCAGTCCCAGTGTAATGGCAAGCAAAGACATAAGCCCCACAACCAGGATCAGGCGGGCTTTGATAGTGAGGTTTTTCAGCATGGCAAGACTCCCGTTGATATTCTTATTTTCATTATTAACTTGTTAATATTCATAGAGTACCTGCGCTCGTTATTAGGTTGTCGGTGCTTAGCCGCCACAATATTGGCAGCTAGCTTTTTATTTGTGTCGGATTGCATTCAAAGCTGCCGTGTCGGCCTTAAACAGCCGCCGACAATGCTAAAGCGGGATTGACCCTTTTTTTCGCATGTTGAATAAGTCCTTGTACATCTAGAATTAACGCAACATCGCCACTACCCAACACGGTTGCTCCACCAATGCCATTAAGATTCTCAAACAGCTTGCCGAGAGGTTTGATCACAGTTTGATTTTCGCCGTGTAATTCGTCCACCACAAACCCCGCTTTTGCCTCGCCAAAACGCACAACAACCAGACTTTCCCTCTGTGTAGGAGTGTGTTTTTTATTTTTGTGGAAAAAATCGCCCAAACGCAAATAAGGCAAGACATGGCCGCGCAAATTGACATAATGTTGCACGTCATCAATTTGCCACTCATCGCTGCTCATTTCGACGCATTCTTCGACCATACTCAGCGGGATGATGTAACGTTCCTTTTGCGCTTCGACCATGAACCCGTCAATAATCGCCAATGTTAACGGCAAGTGTATCGTCACCGTGGTGCCCTGCCCCAGTTCGCTGTCGACGGAGACGCTGCCGCGCAATGCCTCGATATTGCGCCTGACCACATCCATGCCGACTCCCCGTCCCGACAGGTTGCTGGCTTCCTCTTTGGTGCTTAATCCCGGTTCGAAAATAAGGTTGTAAATTTCACTCTGGCTGAGCGCTTGATCCGGCTTAACCAGTCCTTTGTCCACCGCCTTGGCAAGGATTCTGTCTGAATCAAGGCCTTGTCCATCGTCACTGATCTGGATCACGATGCGTCCTGAGTCATGATAGGCATTAAGCTGGATCGTGCCTTTTTCAGGCTTGCCCGCCCGCACTCGCTCTGCAGGGGTTTCAATACCATGATCGAGCGAATTGCGCACCAGATGGGTCAGAGGGTCGTTGATTTTTTCGACCACTGTTTTATCCAGTTCAGATTCACCGCCGGTAATTTGCAATTGAATTTGCTTGCCCAACTCCTTGCTTACATCATGCACTACCCGCTGGAAGCGCGTAAAGGTCTCGCCGATTTGCACCATGCGTAACTGCAAGGCGGTGTCGCGTATATCTTCCACCAGATGGCTCATGGTCGAGGCGACATCGTCGACATCGGATAAGCCGTGCTTATCGACCATCAGCCGCATCGCGGCGCCTGAAATCACCAGCTCGCCGACCAGATTTATCAGATAACCCAGTTTGGCCGCATCGACCCGAATGTAATTGGATTCCTTGTTGATTTTTTGCTTGACTGATTCTTGTTTTTTTAGCGCCTGTTCTATGACCGGCTGCTGTAAAATATTTTTTTCCAGCAGCATTTCGCCGATAGGTTTGGGCTCTTCATTCTCCTCTTCGCGTTGTTCGTGGAGTATGTTAGCGACTTCTTTTTCAGTTAAGGCACCAATCTCAATCAGCATTTCGCCCAAGCGTTTAAGGTTGTCTTCGGGCATATTAGCCAGCAACTGCAAATAGTGTTCCTGTCTGGAATTTGGCGGCAGAATACAAATATCGCAATCGTCCTCGGCAAACTCAAACACGTCTTCTATGGTTTTTTTATCCGCATTACTGTTAAAAGCTATTTTAAAATTAAGAAAACAATCCTCGGGCTCCATATCCTCAATACGGGGAATCGTCGGCATGGTAACAATCACTTCAGTGATTTTACCCAGGGTTTGCAGATAACGAATAAATGACAACGGATCCATGCCGTTACGTAACGCGTCGGACTTAAAAGCTAGGCTGATAACCCAATTGTCGCTGCTGTCCGAGGTATTGGGGTCAACTTCGACATGATCGGTTTTTTCCTCTTGCGTCGAGGGCATGCCACCGGCAGTAGCCGATTGACCTGTTAACTGAGCAATCAGCGCCTGACTTTGCTGTTGCAGCTCCTCCGGCAACGGTTCTCCCTCGTTGAATAGGAAATGCTGAATAATCTGTGCCGTATGATCCTTACAGGCGAGTAAAACAGCGACAAGTTCGGCGTCAATCGCGCGTTCACCATTTCTAACCCGATCTAATACGGTTTCAGCTTCGTGGGTGAAAGCAACCACGTCGTCAAAACCGAACAGCCCCGAAGAGCCTTTGATAGTGTGCATGGCTCGGAAAATACTGTTGATGCAATCGGCGTCATCGGGCGTTGCTTCCAAAACCAACAAGGCGTCTTCCATGGCCGTCAGTAATTCGTCAACTTCCTGGGAAAAGGTTTCTAAGGCGGGATTTATTTCGCTCATGATTTTTTCCAATTAGCGGGGAAAACGATGGGGTCACCAAAATAGGTGCCGAGTTTGAGCAGTTCAAAAACCTCGATCACGGCCTCGCTGTGCCGCAACAAGCGCAGGGTAAATCCACGCTTTAGAGCCTCGGCCTTCAGTGACAGCAGCAACTGCAAGCCCGCGCTGTCTATTTCAGCAACCGCCGATAAATCAAGTTGCAACTCCTGAGTACTCGGAACGCAATATCCCAACAGGGTTTCCTTGAGCGAATGTGCGTTGTAGATAGTCATGTCATCCATAATAGACAGACACATTACCCCGTCGTTTTTCTTGGCTTTTGCGGTCATAACAGCTCCCGGATAAGGTTTAAGGCAGCACTAATTTGGCGATGGCCGCGAGCAGGATAGGCGGTTGAAACGGTTTGGTCACCCAAGCCTTAGCGCCAGCCTCTTTGGCCGCCCGCTTTTTATCCTCCTCCATTTCGGTGGTCAGCATAATGATCGGGGTAAACTTGTAATTGTCGAGTTGTTTAACCTCTGTAACAAAGGTAATGCCGTCCATAACCGGCATATTAATATCGCTGACGATCAAATGGATTTTAACGCCGGTCAGCTTGCTTAACGCGTCTTTGCCATCACAGGCTTCGATCACTTCATAACCTGCGCCTTTTAAGGCAATACCGACCACCTGTCGCATAGAAGCGGAGTCGTCCACGATCAAAATTGTTTTCGCCATAACTAAGATCTACTGTTGAATTAAAAAAAGGTTAAGTCGTCCGAGCTGTCCGATCCGCGATCCGGCCTTGAGCTGACCGACTTATAGTTTTCTTCTATATGCTCAACGGCTTCATCGACTTGAAGCATATTGCCATCACGCCTACTGCCTTGCTGTTGAATTTTTTCAATGGTTTTTTGCAGATTCAGCAAATTGTTTTCGACTTGCGTCAATATCTGACTGACACGATCCTGAAATTGCAAGGCCACCAGCACATTATTGATTTCGCCGCGAATTTGCTCAGCGTTGTTTCTAAGCGCGTCGACATCATCGCGGTAATGGGTTAGAGCTATGCTTAAAAGGGATAAGGTCTGGTCGATATTGGCTTCGGCCTGGGACAAGATCGCGTCATCAACGACCTTGTGTTCTGCTTGATGAATCTGTCTGAGTAAGTCCAGAACCGGTTGCAACAAATCCCGGCTGGCATCAAGTACGCCGTCCAGGTGAAAACTTTGCTGCCCACCCAAGGCATTACCGGTACTGTCGACGATTTGCTGGAGTTCGTTGACCATACCGGCAAAACGACTTGAGAGCGAGGTAATTTCCTGCTCGGTATGCTCCCGCGAAACCATGACATGCTGGGAAAGTATCGGGCTGATGGTCAGCAACAGCCGTTCCAACTCGGCGGTATAGGTAGAAACCGCGTCTATCTTGCTGCTTTCGTCCTGCTGCCAAAGGGAATTGGTGTGCGCCAAGTCGTTAACATGGCGATGCCACAAAAACAAACCGCTTCCTACCCCCAAAAACACCAGCAGTACACCGAACAACACGTTATATAAAGTAGCACCGTATTGCCAGCTAACAATCACCCCGCCCAAGATTACCGGCAATGTAGGCAGTGATGCGTACAAAAACTTACTGTCGCTGCTGTTTTGGACGTGCGGCATTAAAATCCCCGTTGTTCTTGTAAAGCACATAGTCTAGTATGTATTTATACTTAGTGCTATTTCAATTTCATTCAGAGCCGGGAGTTTGTTATCAGCCTCAAGCCGCTAGTGCAAGCGAGTTTTCCCACTTCAGACGTGTAATGCTCGTGTAAAAAATACAGTCTAATATGTATTTATACTTAGTGCTATCCGCTTTTATTACAACGCAGGGAGTTTGTTATCAGTCTTGAACCTATCAGCACCGAAGAGTTCGCCCATTTCAGGCGCACAATTTACGATCACGCCGGAATCGCGTTGGCACCGGAAAAAAAAATCATGGTGGCCAGCCGATTAGCCAAGCGCCTATTGCATTACGGTTTAAACTCTTACGGACAATACTACCAACTGCTCAAGTCAGGGCAGCACCCCCACGAATTCCAGTTGATGGTTAATATCTTGACCACCAACGAAACGTATTTTTTTCGTGAACCCAAGCATTTCAGTTTCCTTCAAGACCATATACTTAAATCCTGGCGGGGCGACAATTTCCGTCTATGGAGCGCTGCAAGCTCCACCGGCGAAGAAAGTTACTCCATCGGCATGACCTTGGCTGAAAGCTTAGGCATGAAAAAATGGGGGGTTTTCGGCTCCGATGTCAACACCGAGGTACTGGAAACCGCGCGAAGAGGCGCTTATTTGATGGACAGGCTGGACAATATGGACAAGCGTTATCTGGATAAATATTGCCTGAAAGGCGTACGTTCTCAGGATGGCTATTTCCGCGTTGATGAAAAAATAAGAAACCGCATCAGTTTCGGCCAGATTAATCTTAAAACCCCGCTGCCCAAAAGCCTCGGACAATTCGATGTTATCTTCTTACGCAATGTGCTGATCTATTTTGATACGGAAACCAAACAGGATATAGTGCAGCGCGTCATTTCCGCTTTAAAGCCGGGCGGCTATTTTTTTATCAGCCATTCTGAAACATTGCACAGCATTAAAACCGAATTATCCATGGTCACACCTTCCATTTATCAAAAGCCATGCAAATAAGTCAGTATCAGGGGCTGCCGCGGGTCATCATCGACCCCGGCGAAAGCTATGTCACCAAAAAAGACGAAATCATCTCCACGCTGCTGGGCTCATGCGTAGCGGCGTGTTTATACGATCCGGTTAATCGCATTATCGGCATGAACCATTTTTTATTGGCAGAGCAACATTCAGCGCATAATGCCGCATTGTTAGCCTCGGAAGGCGGGCGCTACGGCATCCATGCAATGGAGCTGCTGATTAACCAAATGCTCAGACAGGGCGCACAACGCATCCATTTAAAGGCAAAAGCCTTCGGCGGTGGCGATGTGCTGAAACTGGGTAATGAGTTGCGAGGCGGCCAATCCATTGGCGCGGTTAATTGCGAATTTATTAAAACCTTTTTAAAAACCGAACACATTCCTTTGGTAGCTTCCGGTTTAGGCGGTCACATAGGGCGGAATATATTTTTTCTGGCAAGCGATTTTTCCGTCTATGTCAAAAGCATTGAGCACGCCGAAGAGGAAGCGGTCATTAAGCAGGAGCAACGTTTCCTGAAAAAGAATACCGCTGTGCATACCCCGAAACCGTCGGATCAGCCTGATTTTTGGTAACGGCAATATCCAATTTAATTAAAAAACAGACATAATGATTAAAGTATTGATAGTCGATGATTCCGCTGTAGTGCGGCAGGTATTAACCGGTTTATTGGACGGCGTATCAGGCATAAAAGTTATCGGTGCTGCGCCTGACCCCCTTTTTGCGATGAAGAAAATGGAAACCGAATGGCCGGATGTCATCGTGCTGGACATAGAAATGCCGCGCATGGACGGCGTAACTTTCCTGAAAAAACTGATGAGCGAGCACCCTACCCCCGTGGTTATCTGCTCCACCTTAACGGAAAAAGGCGCGGAAGTGACCATGCAGGCGATGAGCGCCGGTGCGGTCGATATTATCACCAAGCCCAAAGTCAACTTGCGCGGCTTCCTGCAAGAATCCAAAGCCGCCATTATCGACGTAGTCAAGGCTGCCGCCCAATCCCGACCCAGAACAATCAAATCAGCCGCGCCCAGCCCGGTCACCGCAAGCCCCAACAGCCTGTTCGGCGCCAGCGCCCCTAAGCCGATGGTACAGAC
>JANYKK010000015.1 GCA_025361585.1 Methylobacter sp.
TTCAAACATGAATTAATTAAAACAACTTTACCAAAAGCCAAAGAATTAAGAAGCTATGCTGAGCCATTAATTACTTTGTCTAAAGAAGATAGCGTCGCTAAAAGACGTCTTGCATTCGCTCGTTTGCGTGACCGTGACATAGTGACCAAGCTTTTTAATGAGCTAGGCCCACGTTACAAAAACAGAGCGGGTGGCTATTTACGTATTATGAAATGCGGATTTAGAGCCGGTGATGATGCCCCTATGGCCTATGTCGAGCTAGTTGACAGACCCATCGCTGCGGTTGAAGATTAATTCAGTTTGACGACTGAATAAAAACGATTTTCATAGATAACCAGCTCCTGAAAACCTGATTTTTAGGGGCTGGATTATCAATTCAATAAGCTGTTACCCCAAATTTTACGTCGTTTGTCGGCGGTCTAAAAAAGTCCTATTAGTTCATTGGATAATTAAATATCCCTTGTTCATCTGCAAACTGTATTCCACTCAGCTACACGCTAAAATTTCAGCTCATGCTGCCAAACTTTACTTGGTGTGCTGCCATTCCAGCTGGCACGGTTCATACGACCACTTTTTGATCATACGCCTCTTACCACATCCCTGTGTTCTGGATTCCTGCTCCGTTACAGCACGAAGTGAATCCCTATCGGAATGACGGTGATACAATGCGCACTATACCCATGTTCTTCGGAATAGGCCTGTGGCATAAAAAGATCAGTGTGAGGTGGATGTTGAGTAAACAGCGTTGTGAGCTTGAGAATTTGCGAAAATATTCGTGAAGATCAATTAATTGGGAGGAGAAAACACTATGCCGATTATTTCTATGTTTTACGGCATCATAATCCGCTTGTATTTGATGGATACAAACAGCATAACCAACCCATGTCCATGCCAAATATGCCGAGTTTGAGGCTCATTGACGGCGAGATACTTTCAGGTGAATTGCCGCGCAAGCAATTGCGTCTGGTGCAGGCTTGGATAGAGCTGCACCGCGACGAACTGATGGCCGATGGGGAACTGGCTGTCAGTGGTGAGAATCCGTACAAAATCGCTCCGCTGTGAGGCCGCTATGTATTGGGATGTAAAAACTGTAAAGCCATTGCCGGACTTTTGCATCTATGTCGAGATTGAAGATGGGCGCAAGGGGGTATTTGACTTGAAGCCTTACCTCGATCATGGCGCTTTTCGTGAGCTTCGGAGCGTGCATTATTTCAATCAGGTCGGCATTCTGTTTGGGGGCGGTAACTTGGCTCAATGAACAGGATATCGCCCCTGAAACGCTACTTGCTGAAATGGTTCCGATGGAGTCATCGAGTCCCATTAGAACCATAGGTACTGACGAAGGACGTGTATTATTTGTGATTGATGCATTTCATTGCGTTCAGTGTATCGAGCTGGTTCCCAATCTGGAGACTGGGAACCAGCAAAATCACACCGATTCCTATCAGGTAAGTGAACTTGTAGAATGAGCAATCAAAAAATTAAGACATTATCTATATGACCGAAAAAGAAAATTTTGCAGAGAAACTCGAAGAATTTGTCACCGAGCTTAAAGAGCATATCAGTACTGATGATGGTCAATGGACAGTAAAAGGTTTTATTGATGTTTTTAAAAACGTATACACAATCTCTTCAGATACCAAGATTGTATCGAAAATCCTTGAAATTCATTTATTTCCTAAAATTCTTCAGTTCGCACAAGCCAACGGGTTTAAGGTAGTTCTTGCCGATCACCAGAATTACTACCCCGACATATCATTCGTCAAAGCCGACGATGAATCCGTCAAATTTGCCGTTGATTTTAAGACAACCTATCGGAATCCAAAGAAGCCACATTTGTGCAATGGATTTACGCTGGGTTCGCACGGCAAATACTTTGAACATCGTAGTACCAGCACCAAAAACATCCAATTTCCCTACGGTTCGTATTCGGGCCATTTCTGCCTTGGCATTATCTACGACAGAACTGATGGCGCAACCATTGACGAGACAAGAGTGCATAGCATTGCTGAACTGCATTCAATTGCTTCGGTAGTAAGAAATTTCCAATTCTTCGTTGCAGAAAAATGGAAAATCGCCAGCGATAAAGGCGGTAGCGGTAATACAGCCAACACCGGGGAGTCGCTATTTTTGCGAAAGCTTTTATGGGCATCCCTGGCCAACAAGCAGCAAAAACTACGCGACCGCTCATGCCTGCGGCTGCCCCAGCCGTCCTGCTTCATTCGTTGGATACCCAGCAAGGGGTATCCAACATC
>JANYKK010000027.1 GCA_025361585.1 Methylobacter sp.
AGGCGATGATGGCGATAGTGCTTATGGATCACTTCCTACGGCATCGGGCACAGAACATCAACGTTCAATCGGGATTGCCTATTTTACGGTAATCCAATGTCTGTTCCTTACTGGCGGCTGTCGAGCTTTTATTTCTTTTATTTTGCAATAGTAGGGACTTTTATCCCTTACTGGAGCTTGTTCTTAAAAGATAGCGGTTTTAACCCTGTTCAAATCGGTGAACTTTTTGCGCTATTAGGCGGCACACGCATTATTGCACCTATTCTATGCGGCTGGATTGCTGACCGTACCGGAAAAAATCTGCGTATTATCCGCATCGTTTCTTTTTTAACGGCTTTGCTATTTTCCGGTTTTATATTTGTTCACGGTTATGTCTGGTTTGCCTGGATAACCATTGCCTTTGGTTTTTTTTGGAATTCCACGTTACCGCAATTTGAAGCGGTAACCTTATACCATTTAAAAGAGCAAGCGCATCGCTATAGCCGGATAAGATTGTGGGGCTCTATCGGTTTTATTGTTGCGGTGCTGGGCGTAGGTTGGTTATTGGATTATCTTCCCCCGCTTGTAATCCCTATAGCGATTGCTTCATTGATGACGCTGATCTGGCTGGTCAGCCTAATGACGCCGAGCATTCAAGCGCCTCAGCATGAGGTCGCCGTCGGCATCCTGAAAATCATGAAAAGGCCGGAACTGTGGGCTTTCCTGATCGTTTATATGCTGTTGCAACTTGCCCATGCGCCTTATTACGTTTTTTATTCGATCTATCTGAAGCACTATCAGTACACTGCAAGCCTGACCGGTTTTTTGTGGGCGCTGGCCGTTTTTGCCGAGATTGTTTTATTCATCTACATGCGCCGTGTGCTGAAGCGGTTTTCGCTAAGGACAGTTTTATTAACCAGTATTATGCTGTCGGTGGCTCGCTGGTTGATGATCGCCTGGTGTGTCGATTATTTTTGGCTGCTGCTTTTTGCCCAGCTATTACACGCGGCAACCTATGCCGGTGCGCATGTAGCCGCCATTCATTTGGTTCATTTGTATTTCGGCGACCGGCATCAGGGCAAAGGCCAAGCGCTGTACGCCAGCTTGACTTTCGGCGTTGGAGGGATGCTCGGCAGTTACCTTAGCGGTTATTATTGGGAGTCCTTGGGCGCGGAGTTCGTCTATTCAATGGCTGCGGGTTTTTGTAGCATTGCGATTGTAATCGCTTATATTTGGGTTGGACGGGAGCGCGTGTAGGGCGGTTTCGCGGCAGCAAACCGCCATTGCCCACAAAGCTATGGTGGATTGCCTAGCGGCGAATCCACCTTACGAGTTAAAATAGTACCGGGTTACATTAAACCCGACCTGCAATTTTTTGGGAAATACTGTGTTTGAAATTATAAAAAGCGGTGGCTGGATGATGCTGCCAATCGTACTGAGTTCCATAGGCGCCATGGGCATTATTGGGGAGCGTTTTTGGTCTTTGCAGCGAAAGAAAATTTTACCGCCTGAATTGGTTCCGCAGGTATGGCGATTGTCCCGCGAAAAAAAGTTGGATGATGTCACTTTGCGGCACTTGAGAAACAGCTCGCCGCTCGGTTGCATTTTGGCCGCAGGACTGGCCAACAGCCATCACGGCAGAAAATTCATGAAAGAATGTATCGAAGAAACCGGTCGCAGGGTCGTGCATGACCTGGAAAGGTTTTTGAACACCTTGGGTACGATAGCCGCAGTCAGCCCATTGCTGGGTTTATTAGGCACCGTATTCGGCATGATTGATATTTTTGCGTCCCTTTTGGAGCATGGCTCAGGCAACCCCGCCGTTTTGGCTGGCGGTATTTCGGTGGCGTTGATTACGACGGCATCGGGTTTGACGGTGGCTATTCCCAGCTTGATTTTTCATCGTTATTTTGAACGGCTGGTTGATGAATATGTGGTTACCATGGAAGAGGAAGCGTTAAAACTGATCGACATTTTGCACGAAGACCGGAAAGCATCCTGATGAAATTTCAACGCAAAAAAAGGGAGAATGTCGATATTACGTTGATCTCGATGATCGACGTGCTGTTTGTGTTGCTGCTTTTCTTCATGGTTTCCACAACCTTTAATAAAAACACAGAAGTTAATATCAAACTTCCCGAAGCCGAAGGAACAGAGGCTACAGAGCATCCCAAAACCGTCTCCCTGGTAATTGATGCGGACGGCGTATACTCCCTGGTCGGTGAAGATGGCTTACCTCATCAATTAATCGATCAAAACAGGGCAGGCTTAAAGCAGGAGTTGAGCAGGTTGGCAGCACAGTCCAAGGCTCTCCCTTTCATCATCAATGCCGATGACAAAACGCCTAACAAAGCGGTCATGACGGCGCTTGATCTTGCCGGTCAGGCGGGATTTAGCCACATCACCTTTGCTACGCTGCATCCGGCCGAATAGCATGAAAAAAACCTTTTCCCGATGGCTGGTGGACATCTGGTACAAAGATCCGTTTATCGGCGTGTTCCTGATGCCGCTGGGTTTTTTATTCAGCGACTTTGTTAAATTCAGGAAGTTTTTGTACCGTATCGGCGTGTTAAAAAGGCAGTCACTGCCGGTTCCGGTTATTGTGATCGGCAACATTACCGTGGGCGGCACCGGCAAAACGCCGTTGATAATTTGGCTGGCTCAATTGCTTAAAAATGAGAGTTTCAAGCCCGGCATTATCAGCCGAGGTTACGGCGGACAAGCCGAAGTCTGGCCGCAATGGGTGGTTGCAAACAGCACTGCGGAACAGGTTGGCGATGAGGCCTTGTTGATCGCCAAGCAAACCGGTTGCCCCATGACGGTAAGCCCGATACGGGCAGATGCAGCCAGAATGCTGCTTGAAAAATCAGACTGCAACGTCATTTTATCCGACGACGGCTTGCAACATTACGCGCTGAACCGGGATATTGAAGTCGCCGTGATCGATGGGGAACGGCGTTTCGGCAACGGCTATTGCCTACCGGCAGGGCCGCTACGCGAACCGATAGAACGGTTACAAAGCGTCGATTTTATCGTCGTGAACGGAGAAAAATCGGAAGACAACGAGTTTTCGATGCAAATCACCGGCAACACCGCCATCAATCTTGTCACAGGACAGCAAAAACCCGTGCAGGAATTTAGCGCGACCGGCTGTCATGCTTTGGCCGGTATAGGCAATCCCGACCGGTTTTTTAAGCTGCTGGAGTCAGCCGGTTTGAGTTGTAAAACCCATAGTTTTCCCGATCATTATAAATTCCAGCTTGATGACATCACGTTCGCAGATTCCGAACCGGTATTAATGACTGAGAAGGACGCGGTAAAGTGTATGACTTTTGCAGGCGAACAACATTGGTACATCCCGGTAAAAGCCATTCCTGAAACGGGTTTTACCGGGCGGTTATTGGCCTTGTTGCAAGAAAAATCTAAATCAAGAAAGTAGTAGTTATTTCTAAGCCCATCCAAGATGTGCATTGGTTTTTAGTTGAAACTGAGTATCAGCTTTCTGCCAGAAACAGACGGACACCTAAAAATGAATGTGAAACTTCGCGTTTTTATAAAAAAACTATCAAATCCTCGCATTAGAAGGCGATTAAAAATTGGCCTCTCTGTTTATGGTGCCGTGATTATGATCGGCCTGTTATTTAAGGTCGTCTATGATATTGGTTATTTTAACGCGCAGTCGGTTAAAGACGATAAAAACGCTGAGCAACTTATTACGCATCCAGTGCTGACAATGGAAGCTGCTCAGCGTATTGTGTCAGGGGCGCTAAAAGAAGACCCGATGAACCCAAAAACAATTGTGGTTCAGATTATTGATGACAATCAGAAACTTTCAAGCATTATTATAGAAAACAATCAGCAAAAGAGAATTGCCTGGATTATTGATATGCGTTTGTTTTTTACCAATGATCTATTCAATTACGAAGGTTATAATTTAACAGAAGGCATTGAGCATCAACACAATATCAAGCGTGGTGATCGTTGATTGCCGTTTGATGGGTGCGACTGTATGGCTGCAACAGGCGGTTACGTGGAAAGATAAAAATTGACCATGTAAATAAATGACTCTATATCTAGTACGCATCAAATTTGGCACCCCAGTTCTCCAGTAGGGTGAAGAGATTTTAAAAACCGAATTTTGAAATGCAAACAGTATAAAAAAACGAGGTGATTCTATGATTACATTAGACCGGCAGCTAGAGCATATCGCTGTGGAGCTGTGCATCAGCGTTTCTAAGCTGATTAAAGACCTACCAATCCGAAAGGGAAGAGGTGGTTCGGGCCGGACAATTTATGCTAAATACCTATGAGTACTTGGTATCATAAAGCGGCTGAACAGGGTGACGCGATTGCTCAGGTCAATCTTGGTTTTATGTACGGACAAGGTCAAGGAGTAGCGCTAGATTATAAGCAAGCAGCTTTTTGGTTTCGTAAAGCTGCTGAACAAGGAAATGCTAGCGGTCAGTGCAATCTTGGCGTGATGTACGCCAATGGTCTAGGCGTAGAACAGGATTATACGCAGGCGGTTTTTTGGTATCGTAACGCGGCTGAACAGGGAAATGCTGATGCGCAGTACAATCTTGGTGTTGTGTACGTCAATGGCCAAGGCGTAAAACAAGATTATGTTGAGGCACACAAGTGGCTTAACCTGAGTGGTAGTCAAGGGAGTAAGATTAAGGGGTTAGAAATTAGGGATATGGTTGAAAAGAGAATGACAGCTATTCAAATTGACGAAGCTCAAAAACGCGCAAGTGAGTGGCGGGCAGAGTTTAACAAAGGGCAATAAAGCTATTTGGATTGTGTGCCTGCCGACTTGCAATCCGAGAGTGTACAAGTAGCCTAGACTGGGTAGAGCACGCGAAACCCAGATTTATGACTGGTCGATGCTGGGTTTCATTGTATTCAACCCAGCCTACGCCTCTGCGGTTTTAGTTTTATTTCGCCCGTTCAATATGAATCATAGTTGCCCGTAAAGAAGCCAACACATCGATAAACAAGCAAACCATTGAGCTGAAGATAAACAACACGCTGCACACAACAAACAAGATCAAAACTTCTGCGTTGATTTGCTCGGTAAACCGCAATGCTATTGATCCCAGCATAAACACGCCGCTGCTGATCGCGCTGCATAATAGCAGGCCGAAACTCCACTTGAGCACATGGCATCGGTACACCATGGTGTTGAGTTCTATTTCCAGTTTTTCGGCTTGCGAACTGGTTTTTAGCTCGTTGTAAATGTCCCTGACCCGGCCTATGGCATGGGTATAGCGGGCATTCAAGGTCAGTACGAAAATACCGATGCTGGAAAACAAAACCAGCGAGCCGGTTACCAGTTCAACAACGCCGTCGAGTCTAGAAAGCATCAACCCTCCTGCCCGTCGATTCTGGCGCTGGCTAGTATCGGCGCATAAACAAATACGAATAACGAGAATGCCGCCAACCAGAAAAGCGTCGAGACATAGATCAGGTTTTCGTACCAGCCCGGCATCGCTATCGGCAATAAAACCCGGAATAGGGCAGCGACATTAATCAACACGAACGCGATGGCTATTGTGTTGGAAGCTTTCATCGCACGGCCGGTGTGGCCCAGAGATACCCTCGCCATCATGCCCAGCGTTAACACGCCGATGCCTCCCAGCGTAAAGGCATGCAGCGCCAGCGATGGCGCCACCACTGAATAGGCCGATAATACGGTCAGCATAAAGCCCAGAATGACCCAGCTGTAACCGGCATAGAGCACCCATAACAACGGCACATATAAAACGCGTTTTACGTACCAGCCGGACAGTCGGGCGATATTAACGGCAGCGGCAATAAGCGCCGCTAAGGCCAGCAAGGTTCCCGACATGCCGAAGAGTTGCAGCGCAAATACGATAATCGCAGATGCGACCGAAGCGTTATCCAGCTGCGGATTTCTGATGATCAGCGTTCCCGGTATGCCGCGTTCGGTAAAGAACGGAAATACGCGCCCGGCGATGATCAAAATCAGGATAATGATCGTCGCAACCACCAGCTGGATTCCGGCGGTCGCGGTATTTGCCAAGCCCAGCATTTGGGCATGGATCAAGCCGTTGCCTACTGCCAACAGCAGCAACAGCCCGATAAAAAACAGGTTCCGATGTTGTTTGGCTGCAATGATCGGCTTGCTGACTTGATAAGCCAGGGCGGGCAAAAAGGAAAAATCTACCAGCGCTATCAAGGCGTCAGGCAGTTCGCCAGCATAAAACGGCAAGATGCGGCCATACAGCCATAGCAGGCACAAGCTTGCCAAGGGATCGCCGGTGATAGTTTGCTTGCCCGTCCAGTTCTTAACCGCCGTCAATAAAAATCCAGCAATGACAGCGACGGCATAACCCAACAGCATTTCGTGCGCATGCCAGTAGTTATTGGGGAAATAATGCTCAGACGTTAACGTGCCGTTGAACAGCGCATTCCAAAAAACAATCAGAATCAGCGCCGCAAGTCCTGCCAAGATAAAAAATGCTCTAAACCCCAGGGCAAAAATAGGGTAATCAAAAATAGGTTGTGATTTCATTGCTATATTTCCAGGCGATTTGGCTTAGCGATCGAGAATGTTCTTAATTATACTCATTTAGTCGCCACTAAGCAGTTAGAAAAATAGAACACAGAGACACGGATTTGACTGATAAACACTGAATAAAATAGAGCTCCTTCGTAAAGATATTATAGGCACAAAGCGAAAGGCAAAGGGCAAAAGGTGGTTTTTTCGCCTTTCGCCCTTTGTCTTTTTTATTCATTTAAATCCGCCTAATCAGTGTTATCCGTGTTCTATTATGCTGAGCAGTTACCTCATCACTTTGTTAAATTAGCCTTTTGAGTTTCCATGATGATTTTTTTTATTTTACTCAGCACCTGCTGTTGCTGCTCTAAAGGCAGTTTGCCAAATTCCCGTTCAAATTCGCTCAAGCTATAGGCCGGTTCGCCAGTTGCGTTATCTGACAAAACAAGGCCGCAATCGGCAACGACATGCTTAATGGGTTCGGCGGCGCTTTCTAACGACAGTGCGACAGACAAGACCTCGCGTATCATGGTATTAACGCGAATAAAAACAGACTGTCCCGCCAATAAATCATCGACAATGCGTTTGGCGTATTCTTCTGTAAAACCTCTTCTTTTTGAGTCCTTAAAGGTTTTCATTTGAAGCATAACGGGAGGGTTTTTATCGATTTGATATTCAAAATCAAAG
>JANYKK010000050.1 GCA_025361585.1 Methylobacter sp.
GTACCGAATTACACTTTCGGGCCGGTCTCCGGGCTTATAAGTGGCGTCAGCCTGAATCATCACCTTCCCATGCGTGAACACAGTGGCATCTCGATGAAACTTTTACTTATATACCGTTGCGGGGGCAGCGTCGGATTTGGTCTAAACCTTACCGACTTCCCGTTTAACCATTGGGTCTGAAAAACCCTCTGGAACCTGAAAGCAGAAATGATTATAAAGAGCTATGTTGATAAAGCAACAATTTCATGGGCTTCCTTTAAAAATTGATTGTGACGGTTGCCCGCACCATGCGCGGTTCGACAGAGTGCTTCAAAATACCCGTCTGCGACGCGGCACCGGCGGGATAGGCATATTGATAGGCGTAGGCAATGTCGTTGGCGGTGGTGTCGAAAATATTAAACATATCCAATTCCAGCTTATATTTTTTGTGCTGATAACCCGCTCCCAAATTGACGATACTGGTCGAGCCGGCCCAGAATGTGCCAGATGAATCCAACGGCATGTCGCCGAAATGACGCAAACGGATGGTGCCGAACAAACCGTTAGGCGCAACCACGGTGGCCCCTGTCGTGATAACCCGGCCCACCGAATTGGGAATATGGTTGTTGGTTTCACCTGCCGGTGTTTCCGCATAACGTGCCGAAGTCAAGGCAAAGTCCGCATCCAGCGTCAACCAATCGGTCGGCTTGTAGTAGTTCGCCCATTCAACGCCATAGCGCTGGGACTTGCCGTTGACTTCCGTGGTGCCTTGGTCGCCGGTGAACACCAGTTCCTGGCTGCTTTCCAGCCACCATAATGCCAAAGTGGTGTTCAAGCCCTTGATAAAGTTGCTGCGAATGCCTGTTTCCGCGCCGTGCGACGGGGCCATGGGCGCGATCCTGGCGGCGTTGCTGTCTAGCGCCGCGCCGTTATTGGGGTCGAATTGCAGCGTCGTGCCGCGCGCATCGTTGGAATGATAGCCAAAACCGCCGTTGATAAAGTATTCCGTGTTAGCCCAGGGACCAAAGACCAGGCTCAACTTCGGACTGACCAGGGCCTGCCCCCGATTGCCTGAATTCGCCGCATTGACGGTGGGATCGTGCGTGGCCGTGTCGAGCACGGTGACATCGTTGTAGACAAAGTCGTTCCTTAAACCGGCGATGGTGCGCACTTTTTCATGCCAATACGTCTGGTTCTTCAGGTAAACGCCGACGGTGGTTTCACTGATATTGCTGCGGCTGACTGTGCTGAGATACTGCCTATTAACGGTATGATCCAAGCCTATCCCCATGATTTCATCGTGACGAAGCTGAAAGCCGACACTGGTGTCCATGTCAAAACCGAACAGCTTATGGTAGCGGGTATGTTCGATATTGCCGCCGGTCTGCACCCGACGTTCAAACTGGTGTACTTGATCGCCGCTGACCGGATTGTCCATGTAACCGGTATAGTTGGAGAACAAGTTCAGGTCGTAGTACAGCGCATAGAGGTTGGCGTCGTTTTTCCAGCCGTCGCCTTTGTTCCACAAATTGCTTGAAAGACTGTAGCGGTTGGTTTTGCCGCCGTCGGTCGGACTCATCGTGCCGTACAGCCCCAGCGTACCGTTATCGACCGCGGCTTGAGGGATTTGGTTGGTCGCCGTCCAGTCGTTGGTATAGGCTTTGCCGTTAACCGACATTCCCCAGTTATCCCGGTCAAGCGTGTAACGCAACATGCCGTTGAATTTTTTCGAATCCTCCGGCTGTTGCCAGACGCCGTTGTAGAAATTGAACTCGCCGGCGTACAGCAGATCGCCGCTGCCGATTTTGTTGGAATTAGCCGCCAGGGTGCGGTAGTAACCGAACTCGCCGCCGGTAAATTTCAAAATGCCTTCGGGCAGTTTGTCCATCGTGAACATTTTCGAGTACCCGGCCGATGAAAAATCGCCGACTTCCGCGTAATACGGGCCTTTGCCGTATTCAATCCTCTTCACCAACTCGGGAATGAGGCTGTTGATATCCATGTAACCCTGGCCGTGCGCATGGGTGGGCATGTTCATCGGGATGCCGTCGACGTAAGTTGTAAAGTCGGTGCCGTGGTCGAGGTTGAAACCGCGCAGAAAGTATTGGTTGGCCTTGCCTGAGCCGCTGTGCTGGGTGGCGACCGCGCCGGGCACCATCTCCACCAGTTCGGCGTTACGGGACAGCGGGCGGTGTTCGAATTGCGCCTGGCTAACTTCGCCCTGTGATGCCGCCCCGGTTGTACCGATAAGATCTTTTTCCCGCCCTGATTCGATGACCATTTCATCAAGTTCCATAGGCCGGGAGTCGGCGCTGGCCAGTGCACAGTTCAGAGCTAACAGCATCCCTATGCCAAGGCGGATTTTTGAATTTTGTTTTCGTTTGATGCGTATGGCAACTTTTTTTCTGGCTACCAAGCTGGACGCGGCAACAATCCCGTCGGAATGAATTTCTGGAGTACATAGCAGGTTATTAAAACCCGAAAGTAATAATGTGTCGAAGTAAAAGTTTTGCATGTGGGTCCTCTGCGCCGCCCGCGCACGGTGTTGATTTACACAACAGAGGACTAAAGAAAATGAGAGGAACTGTACTGTCATTTTCGCAGACAGCCCTCCGCTGTACCGAAATTTTACTCTCGGG
>JANYKK010000097.1 GCA_025361585.1 Methylobacter sp.
GCTGTGGAACAAACGCAAAGAAGTCACCCAAGCCTTATCAGCGGCGGCAGCGGAAGGCGACCGCTCGGAAAACGCCGAGTACATCTACCGCAAAAAAGAATTGCGCGGCATAGACCGGCGCATCCATTACCTGCAAAAACGCCTGCCCAATCTTAATATCGTGTCCCAACCGCCCGACGACCAGGACAGGATTTTTTTTAGCGCCTGGGTGACTTTGGAGAATGAGGAGGGCGAGGAATTGACCTACCGCATCGTCGGGGCCGATGAGCTTGATCCCAAAAAACACTACATCAGCCTCGACTCGCCCTTGGCAAGAGCGCTGTTAAAAAAAACCTTCGATGATGAAGTCGCCATTAAAAATGAACTTAAAGAAGCCCGCTATACCGTTGTTGATATTAGTTACCGCAAGAACTGAAACAGCACGACAGATGCATTAGCAAGGGCTGGGGCAAACAATTAATATTGCAATAAACCCAACACAATATATAATACGCCGGGTATGGAGAGGTGGCTGAGCGGCCGAAAGCGGCGGTCTTGAAAACCGTTGAGGGTTGATCCCCTCCCAGGGTTCGAATCCCTGCTTCTCCGCCATATACAAAAAACCAGCTTATCTTTGGAAAGCTGGTTTTTTTATGCCTCCATTTTTACAGCAGCGTCGAATACCCCCTTCGCCCATCTGACTCCACATATTAAAGTTCCGCTTGCAGCCCCGGTATGCCGATGCGCTGGATGCGCATGGCGTTATCGCCTTCTTCGTAAACCAGCAGTCTCCTTTCTTTTTGCCAGAGCCTGAAAGCGAGCGCATGGGACAAAACGCGGATCGGATAATCGCGCGGCAACTGCTGCAAATACGGCTGGATGGTGACAAAATCGGTCGCGCCGTACTGTTGCATGATAAAGCGAAGGCCGCCATTGGCCGGGCCGATGTTATAGGCCAGCAAGCCCAAAAACAGGTCGCCCCGCATCTCGGCCAGATAGTACTTTAAGGTGGCGGCGGCGATAAAAGCATTGTGTCTCGGATCGAGCAATGATGGTTTGCTGACCGCCAGCTGTTTGCCGACCTGCGCCATGACCGGTTTAGGCGTCTGGGTGATTTGAAACAGGCCATGCCCTCCATCCTGGCTATCTCTGGGCAAAAAGGAGGATTCGGTCGCGGCGATGCCTTGCAGAAGATTGGCATCAATGCCGAACACTTTGGCCGCTTCGGCAATAGCTGGATTATAGGCTTCTGCACGGTTAACCATCTTCAGCAATTGTGCCGAATCATAGCGCCGGTAGGCCGCATAAACCTGATGAGCCAGCGTAATCCGGCTGGCCTCCTGCTTGCCGCCGACCAGCATGCGAAAGTGGCCGAACGCTTGGGTGAAGTGGTTCTGCATCACAAACCAGCCGATAACCAGCGCAAAGCTGATCGCCAGAAGCGGGGACAATATCGCCGCTTTACCCTGCAACCAGCGGCGCAATTTCCACCAACCTATCAACAGTACCGCCGCCGCGATTATCAAGGCCAATACACCGATAGCAAAAGGCAATAAACTGCTGAAAAAACGTGTGCCTGAAAACCAACCTGCCGAATAGCCCAGCAAGATCATCACCGCAGAAATCGCAGTTACCGCAAGACCCAGCGCTTCAAGGCCGATCATAAGCAATCTGCGCTTTAAACTGTGCGCAGGAGGTTTGGGGAGCGCTTTTTTTGATGCTCTTGGCGCCCTGCGGGGCTTGGGTTTTGGGCTAGCTTCCTGTTTGACGCTGGCTGGCTTACGCGGAGCTGGCGGTTTATTCATACGACCGCCATGGATGGTGGCCACGACTGCTCCCGGCAGTCGTCGGCATTTCCTCCATCCCTGGAGTTCAGAAGTATCGCGACCGGCAGGGGAACCGGTGCGACCAAACGGTTTATCCGATTTCGGCAACGTGTTGTGTGCATAAGTTCAATAAGGGGTGAAGTCGCGAGATTATAGCTTGAAAGACCCTACCCCGTAGACAGATTAGTATAAATGCTGTTTCAAGCACCTGACTCCTGTTAAAAATGGTTTACCAACCGGCTAATCAACTTAATGACATTTTGTATAATACATCGTTCCCAGGCTTTGCGCAGAGCACGATAAAAATGCATTTTTCCCTGGATAACAACGATTAGCGGTGGCAAACACGGTCACATCTACTTATAATACGCGGTTAATTTTTGTCTATTATGAAATACATCCCTGTATTTCACTCTACGGGCCAGACGTTGGCTGTTCAAATTCGCTCCAGGCGAATTTGTCGGTAACCTTATGTAAGTGGAGACAAAGCTGTTTTTATGCTACCTAATAATAATCAATCGAACTAAATCAAACTCGAGAACTATGGAACAACAAACTCTTACCCTTGGCATTCCCGGCTTTAACTACCCCGATTTATACGACTCTACGCGTCTAAAAGACCTGCTGGATGTGTTTGATGCGTCGGTTGAACGCCATGATTCCGAGCTGCATAATGAATTCAAGGCTTACCGCCAGAATCAGGGTGAAGGTTTGTCGCCAGAGGCTATTTCCGACCTACTGGTGCGCATGGGGCCTTATGTCGGCCAGTTTGTCGCCAAGATTTTCAATGTTTCAGAGCAACATCAGGCGCAAGGCGCAAAAATCAAGGATGAAATCGACACCATTTTCACTTATAAAAATGAAGTGGTCGATAAGCTAGGATTCTTTTTTAAAGGCCAGGATGCCAGCGATTGGGCTATTCCTTCAGTCCTGAACCGTTTTGACCTGCTGATCGACGCAGGCTTTCCCGAAGCCAATCAGGATGATGACGCAGAACACCGCGTGGCACGAGTCGGCGCGGCCATCGGGCGACTGTACAGTCATTACAAGCTGGTCGCCAAAGGCAAAGACAGCGATTACGAAAATGCCGATTTGGTCGCTGAAGCTTTACGCGCCAAACTCGCAGCACACGCAGAAGCGGCAACCGAATTTAGCGACCTCATTAGCCTGCAAGACAATGCCGAATTTATCAACGGCTTGATGGATGTTGTGCTGCGCTGGAGTTTTGTCGCCCAGCAGGATAATGACGTGGTTGCGAACTGGCCGAGCTTCAAGCTCCCGCTAAAACGCGATTTCGACCATTTGGTCGAGCATGAGCTTGTAGATCGCGGCGAATTTAAGGCCTGGATGGGCGAACAGGAACATCGCCGCCGACGGGACGGCTTTAAACTGACCGACCCACGTTACAATCAGCGCCAAGTGTTATCCGAAGTCAATCACTGCATCTACTGCCACGAGCGCGATACCGATTCCTGCTCCAAAGGCATGCGCAACAAAAAAACCAATGAGTTCAAAGTTGACCCGTTGGGCGTAACTACTATCGGCTGCCCGCTGGACGAAAAAATATCCGAAATGCACTTGGTCAAGCGTCAAGGCGACAATATCGGCGCGTTGGCGATAGTCATTATCGACAACCCGATGTGTCCAGGTACCGGACACCGTATCTGCAACGAGTGCATGAAAGGCTGTATCTACCAAAAAACCGATCCGGTCGATATTCCGCAAATTGAAACCAGCGTCCTGACCGACGTGTTGTTCATGCCCTACGGTTTTGAAATATACAGCTTGCTGACCCGCTGGAATCCGTTAAACGTAAAGCGTCCGTACATGCTGCCTTACAACCGCAAAAACGCGCTGGTCGTGGGCCTTGGCCCCGCCGGTTACACAATGAGCCATTATTTATTAAATGAAGGTTTTGCGGTCGCCGGTATCGACGGCTTGAAACTGGAACCGCTGCCGGTGGAATTGACCGGCGACAGCAACAATCCGCCCACACCGATAGTCGATTTCCAAGAGCTATATGAAGACCTGGACAAACGCATCCTGGCCGGATTCGGCGGCGTCGCCGAATACGGCATCACCGTCCGTTGGGACAAGAACTTCCTGAAAGTCATTTACCTGACCCTGCAACGGCGCGCGGCGTTCCGTTCTTACGGCGGCGTGCGTTTTGGCGGCACGATTACTATTGAAGATGCCTGGAAGATGGGCTTCGACCATATCTGTATCGCTTCGGGCGCAGGCCAGCCGACTATTATCGGGCTGAAAAACAACCTGATGCGCGGCATACGCAAAGCCTCGGATTTCCTAATGGCGTTGCAGTTAACCGGCGCAGCCAAAGCCTCATCGCTGGCCAATTTACAAGTACGTTTGCCTGCTGGCGTTATCGGCGGCGGCTTGACCGCCATGGATACTGCAACCGAATTGCTGGCCTATTATCCGGTGCAAGTCGAAAAAACCCTGCATCGCTATGAAGCGCTGGCTAACGTGTATGGCGAATCAACCGTACGCAACCGTTACGACCAGGAAGAAACCATCATCCTTGATGAATTCCTGGCGCACGGCAAAGCCATCGTCGCCGAGCGTCGGCGCGCCGAAGCAGCAGGCGAACTACCTGACTTCCAACCGTTGGTCGAAGCATGGGGCGGCGTCACGCTGTTTTACCGCAAAGGCATTTTCGATGCGCCCGCGTACCGTCAAAACCACGAAGAAATCGTCAAAGCTTTGGAAGAAGGCATCGCGCTAGCCGAAGGCATGAGTCCGCTCGGCGCAGAAGCCGACCAATACGGCCACTTGAACGCGGTCGAATTCGAAAAACTGGTATTGGAAGAAGGCCGCTGGAACAACTCAGGGCAGAATGTCACCGTGCCATTGCGCAGCTTATACGTTGCGGCAGGCACCTCGCCGAACATCATTTATCAAAGCGAATATCCAGACACGTTTGTGATGGACAAATGGTTCTTCCAGCGCTACCAGCCGGAATGGCACAACGACTCCGTCGAATTGGTGCCGATGCACGACTACGCGCTGCCCAAAATCGGCAAGCCCGCGCC
>JANYKK010000112.1 GCA_025361585.1 Methylobacter sp.
TTGGCCGCGTTTAAGACTGTCGGCATGGTGCCGCCTGCGGCAATTGCCTCATAGGCCAAGCGCAAACAGGGGAATCGCTCCAGGCTAGGTTCCTGGAAGTCCATGCGTCCGACGTCAAAAATGTTCAGCGGATCGACACCCGAATCAAAACGCTCCGGCCAAGCCATTGAATAGGCAATCGGTATGCGCATATCGGGGTTGCCCATTTGCGCCAGCACCGTTCCGTCCACATAGTCCACCATCGAATGGATAACGCTTTGCGGATGGATGACCACTTGGATCTGATCTGGGGTCATATCGAATAAAATACAAGCCTCGATCATTTCCAGACCTTTATTCATCATCGTTGCCGAATCGACGGAAATCTTCCGGCCCATATCCCATTTTGGATGAGCCACCGCCTGAGCAGGCGTGACGCTATGCAATTGATCAACGGGCGTCTCCCGAAAAGGGCCGCCCGATGCGGTCAGCAAAATACGTCTGGCTTGTTTGGCCTGCATACCGGTTTTATAACCGGCAGGCATGCACTGGAAAATTGCGTTATGCTCGCTGTCTATCGGCAGCAATTGCGCCCCCGAATCGGTGACGGCCTGCATGAAAATAGAACCCGACATAACCAAGGCTTCCTTGTTGGCCAACAAGATAGTTTTACCCGCCTTGGCCGCCGCCAAGCTCGGCAATAAACCCGCCGCACCGACGATCGCCGCCATCACTGAATCGACGCTGTCCAGCGTTGCAACATGCTCCAGCGACTTAGCGCCGGACATGACTTTTATATCGGCTACCGGCGAGTTTTTAAGTTTTTCTGCAAAAACTTGCGCATTCTGCTCATCCACTACGACGACGACTTCCGGATGATGTTCCAGGCATTGTTCGTAAAGAGCATCAATATTGGTATTGGCCGTTAACGCAATAACTTTATAAAGACTGGAATGTCTGGCCACCACATCTAAAGTGCTGACGCCAATTGAGCCTGTGGCTCCGAGTATGCAAATGCCTTTCATGGGTGAATTAAATAAATGCCGGCGTAAAAAAATGGGATAGCTGCAATCAGGCTGTCAATTCTATCCAGGATACCGCCGTGGCCGGGTAGCAATGAACCGGTATCCTTAACACCGCGCTGGCGTTTGACCACGCTGAAAAACAAGTCGCCGTAAATAGAAATCAACACAGTTAATACGGATAGCATGAAAAAATCCGATGCAATCATTAAGGGGAAACCATAAATCAAACTTAAAACGACTGCGCAAATGCCTCCGGCGATTAAAGCGCCGTACATGCCTTGAACTGTCTTGCCGGGGCTGACATCAGGGGATAATTTGGTTTTGCCGAATTTCTTTCCGGTAAAATAAGCAGCAATATCCGCAGCCCAAATCAAGACCAGAAAATAGAGGGTCAGTTCCATAGGATAAAAAGTTCTTAACCGGACTAAAAACATCCAGGCTGACAATAAAACAAACCAACCGATTAATGCTTTATAGCGAATCCTCATTTCCAATTTCAAAACAGCCGCAGGGGTGTTTCTGATTAATATCATCACCAATATCCAAAACAACACCGGCGGTATAACAAACCACTCCAACATACCCGAATAAACCCTGATATCGGGTACATCGACCGTTTCCAAATAGGAGCTGATCGTGGTGAAATCCGCTTCTTTTGTGATGGAAATCAAACGCTGTACACTTAACTCAAGCACTTGCGCCAATATTTCAAGAAACTGGGTCCAAAAATGCAGCCATAACATCGGCAGAATCAGCGCCAATAAAAACAATCCGCGTTTAACTGGCGAATTAATGCCGACCAGATTAACCCACTCCCATGCCGCTAAAAGCGTAATTAAGCCTATAAGTAATGAAAAATACTCCGCAGGCAGCTGAAAAACAGCCAGCACAATCAGAGGAACCAGAATTAATGCAGTAATAATTCGCTGTAGTAACATGTTGATTATTATTATGATGAGTTGGAAATATTGTAGGGGCGACCGGTTGGTCGTCCTTATGTTAAGGTAATGGATTTAGCCAGCAGTTGATCCCCGGTATGACCAAAGCGCCTTTGTCGGCCTTTAAAGCTGTTGATAGCCTCTTCTAGTGAGCTTTGATCGAAATCAGGCCATAACGTTGCGGTAAAGTACTGTTCTGCATAGGCCAATTGCCATAACAAAAAATTACTGACACGCTGTTCGCCACCGGTTCTGATAAACAAGTCGGGTTCGGGCAGATCTGCGGTTGATAAATGCTGATTAACCAACTGTTCGCTGATGTCCTGATTTTTCAACTCGCCAGCCGCTATTTTTTCCGCAATTTTACGGAATGCCTGACACATATCCCAGCGCCCCCCATAATTTGCCGCAATAACCAGCGTTAAGGCGGTGTTGTCTTTGGTTTGCGCCTCTCCTTCGGCCATTTTGGCCTGCAACTTGTCAGAGAAAGCGGTTCTGTCGCCAATAAATCGCAAGCGAATATTATTGCGGTCAAGCTTGTCGATTTCCCGTTGCAGCGTCGCCATAAACAGGCCCATCAACAGCGACACTTCTTCTTCGGGGCGACGCCAGTTTTCGCTGCTAAACGCGAACAAGGTCAAAACCTCTACCTCTCGTTTGGCACAATACTCGACAATTTTTCGAACTGTTTTAACCCCGGCCTGATGACCGAAGGCACGAGGCATAAAGCGTTTCTGCGCCCATCGTCCATTACCATCCATGATAATAGCGATATGACGCGGATCGGTATTGGAACCCAAGAGCGCGCTTGCTGATTCTAGACTATTCCCGTCATCCGTAGCCATGGTTTAAATTCCAATTACATTGACAATAAATCGGCTTCTTTTGCTTCCAGCAATTTCTCAACTTCTTTAACATACTGATCAGTCAATTTTTGAATTTTTTCTTCAGCCCCATGTGCATCATCTTCGGAAATCAATTTTTCCTTTAAGACTTCTTTGATAGCCGAGTTTGCATCGCGGCGAATATTCCTGATCGCAACGCGGCCATTCTCCGCTTCATTCTTGACCACTTTAACCAAGCTGCGACGGCGCTCTTCGGTCAATGGCGGCAATGGAATACGAATCACCATGCCGTTGGTAGCCGGATTTAAACCCAAGTCCGATTTCAAAATGGCTTTTTCTATCGCCTGTACCATGCCTTTTTCCCAGGGCGTAATCGTCAAGGTACGTGCGTCTTCAACGGCGATATTAGCGACCTGGGATAACGCGGAATCGGTGCCGTAATATGAAACGGTAATTTGATCCAACAAGCTGGGATGAGCCCTGCCCGTTCTTATTTTTGAGAATTCATGCTTCAAGGCATCAATGCTTTTGCTCATACGAGTCGAAGCGTCCTGTTGAATATCACTAATCATTTATCTGTTCCTCGTTCAATAAGAGAGCCTATCTCTTCACCCATCATCAGCCTCATGACTGCGCCTTTCTCAAAAATATTCATCACCCGCATCGGCACATTATTATCCCGACATAGCACCAGCGCGGTCGTATCCATCACATTAAGACGTTGATCGAGTGCTTCATCGTAAGTTAACCGAGGATAGAATTTGGCGTCCTTCACTTTTTCAGGATCCGCCGAATAAACACCCTTGACTTTAGTGGCCTTAATCATTAACTGGGCATTGATTTCAATGGCCCTGAGACTGGCGGCTGAATCGGTAGTGAAAAAAGGGTTTCCGGTTCCCGCTGCAAAAATAACGACCCGGCCTTTTTCCAAATGTCTGACGGCCCGGCGACGAATATAATCTTCGCAGACCTGATTGATTTTTAATGCGGACATCACCCTGACCTGCTGCCCGCAAGCTTCCAGCGCATCCTGCATAGCCAAGGCATTGATGACCGTAGCCAGCATACCCATCTGATCGCTGGTTACTCTATCCAAGCCTTCGGAGGCTTTTTCAGCACCGCGCAATATATTACCGCCGCCGATAACCAAACCGACCTGAATGCCAATATCACACAGCTCTTTAATTTCAGTTGCAAGACGCTTAACAATATCTGCATCAATACTGCCGCCGGTCTCACTCATTAAAGCTTCACCGCTTAACTTAAGTAAAATTCTCTGGCAAATTGAGTTGGTCATATTAATTATCAAGGGTTAATATTTATTATTAATGGATAAAGAGGTTTCAGGGATCAAAGGTCAAGACAAAAAACTCATATCTTGACCCTTGCTCCTTTCACCTAAATTTAACTGCCTCTAACTTGAGCCATAACCTCTTCGGCAAAGTTTTCTTCTTTCTTCTCAATACCCTCGCCCACTTCCAGACGGACAAATCGAATAACGCTGTTGCCTTTAGAAGCAAGCAATTTGGCGACAGTAACCTTATCGTCCTTTATAAAAGGCTGACCCAACAAAGTGATTTCCGCCAAAAACTTACTAATACGGCCTACTACCATTTTTTCAATAATGTCGGCCGGTTTTCCGCTTTCTGCTGCTTGAGCCGAGAAAATTTCTTTTTCTTTCTCGATCAACTCTGCTGGCACTTGTTCATCGGAAACGCAAGTCGGTTTGCTCGCTGCGATATGCATGGCAATGTCTTTGCCTAATTCAGCATCAGCCTTTGCTAATTCAACAATTACGCCGATTTTTTTACCGTGTAAATAGCATGCAGTACCGCCGGTCGCAGTCTGGTATTTTTGAAAGCGTCTGACGGTAATGTTTTCGCCCAACTTGGCGATCAGACCGCGACGAACTTCGTCTACAATTGTACCGTCAGCCAATTTCATAGCTAACAATTGTTCATCTGTTTCGATATCGGAATTTAACAAAGCAGTCGTAACATTATTGACGAAGCTGACGAAATCATCCGCTTTAGCCACAAAATCAGTCTCGCAATTAACATCGACAATCGCCACAGTTTTTCCGTCATCACTGACTTTAGCGCCGATGATGCCTTCAGCAGCAATACGATCAGATTTTTTATCGGCTTTGGCTAAGCCGGATTTGCGCATATTTTCAATGGCCAATTCCATGTCGCCATTGGCTTCAACCAATGCTTTTTTGCACTCCATCATGCCGGATGCGGTTCTTTCACGCAATTCCTTAACCATTGCTGCACTTATATTAATACTCATTCTTTATTTTTCCTCATTGTTCATCACTGTAAAAACGCCCCCGTAAGGAGGCGTTTTTTTGCCTAACTTTAAGCGCTCAAAAAAAACGCTTGTAAAAATAAGACCGTACCTTACTCTGCCGCTGCTTCTTCAACAAAATCATCAGCGTTTGCCGACATTCCTAAACCAGCTGATTTGGCTTCCATGACTGCCGCAGAAACGCTTTCGCAATACAGTTTAACTGCGCGAATTGAGTCGTCATTGCCAGGGATAATGTAATCGATTTGTTCAGGTGAGTTGTTGGAATCGACAATACCAACGACCGGAATGCCTAATTTTTTAGCTTCACTGATCGCATTTTTTTCATAACCGACATCCAGAATGAAAATCACGTCAGGAACGCCTTTCATGTCTTTGATTCCGCCCAGACTGCGCTCAAGCTTTTCAAGCTCACGCTCCATGCCTAACGCTTCTTTCTTAGCGAAACGTTGGTGCAGCGTACCGTCGGCTTTCATCGCTTCCAACTCTTTAAGGCGATTGATGGACTTCTTGATGGTTTTGAAGTTTGTCAGCATGCCGCCTAACCAACGATGGTTAACATAAGGCATGCCACAACGTGCGGCTTCTTCAGCAACCACTTTACGTGCTGCTTTCTTAGTACCAACAAACAGGACGGTGCCTTTGTTGGCTGTCATTTGACCCAGATAGTTCATGGCGTCATTAAACATTGGAAGCGTTTTTTCCAAATCGATAATATGGATTTTGTTACGTGCACCGAACAGGTAAGTAGCCATTTTCGGGTTCCAGTAACGAGTTTGATGCCCAAAATGGACACCCGCTTCAAGCATTTGACGCATAGATACTGCTGACATGTATTCTCCTAAAGATTAAATATTCGGAACCTGTGTTCCGAGATTGGGTTACGCCTCCACCTATCCCGCTTGAAAACCAGCTATAATTTTACTTTAAGCTAGCACCCTTCCAAACGTGACGATAGGCGTGAGTATTAGTTCGAAAACGAACTTCCCTTTATACCATATTTACTTTTTCACAACAAGCTGAACTCTGTTAAAATGCCCGCATTACATAGACGCGAGTCTAGAAACACCAAGTTAAAAATCTGTCGCTTGCGCCCTTAGCTATTAGCCTTATATCTGATTTTCATGAGCATAATTATTAAAACTGAAACTGAAATTGAAAAAATGCGGATTGCCGGAAAGCTGGCCGCCGAAGTTTTGGAAATGATCGCCCCTTACGTTGTTCCCGGCGTTACCACCGACGAACTCAATCAAATTTGCCATGACTACATTGTCGACGTGCAACAAGCCATTCCTGCGCCTCTCAATTACCGCGGCTTTCCAAAATCAATCTGCACTTCAGTCAACCAGCAGATCTGCCACGGCATTCCCGGCGAGAAAAAGCTTAAATCGGGCGACATCGTCAATATCGACATTACCGTCATCAAAGACGACTACCATGGCGACACTAGCAAAATGTTTTGCGTCGGCGAAGTCAGTCAACATGCAAAACGCTTAGTCAAAGTCACCCAGGAAGCCATGTTTCTGGGCCTCCAACAAGTCAAGCCGGGCGCCACCTTGGGCGATGTTGGCCACGCCATACAAAAACACGCGGAATCCAATCGCTATTCCGTGGTCAGGGAATTTTGCGGGCACGGTATCGGCAAAAGCTTCCACGAAGAGCCGCAAGTGCTGCATTATGGCAAAGCCGGTGACGGTGAAGTCCTTGAAGCAGGTATGATATTGACCATCGAGCCGATGATCAATCTCGGCAAGCGCCATATGAAGGTACTGTCCGACGGCTGGACGGCAGTCACCAAAGATCGCAGCCTATCCGCGCAATGGGAGCACACTATCCTAGTCACCCAAAGCGGCTATGAAATCCTGACCTTACGCCAAGAAGAAATGTGACCGCCTTGAACATGCGCATCAATGCATCGATTTTTACCGAAAAGGACAGCCTGCAACAAGTCAAACATCTGCTAAAGCAAAAAGACGCCGAACTGCGGCAAAAATTCAACCCGCATAAATCGGTTTCCAAGCTGCTTAAAGACAAATCCGATTTTATTGATAACATCCTAAATTGTTGCTGGGAACATTTTCTCGGCGACCACGCCAGCCAACTTTCGCTGTGCGCCGTTGGCGGTTACGGCAGAAGAGAACTATTCCCCTACTCCGACATTGATTTGGTCGTGCTGCTTAATTCTGAGGACACCTGCCCGTATCAGGAAGGCTTATCAAGCTTCTTTACCTTTCTCTGGGACATCGGCCTAAAGCTAGGACAAAGCGTTCGCACCATCAAGCAATGCGTTGACGTCGCAATAGACGACCAAACCATCATGACCAGCCTGATGGAAATAAGACTGATTGCAGGCAATACCGCACTGTACAAAGCCCTAAAACAGCAAACTACCTCGGATAAAATTTGGCCTTCAGACCGGTTTTTCGCCGCTAAAATGGAAGAGCAGCGGCAACGATACGCCAAATTTCACGACACCGCCTACAACCTTGAACCCAATATCAAAGAAGGACCAGGAGGACTACGTGACAGACATGTCATCGCCTGGGTGTTCAAGCGCCATTACAATTCCTCGACACTGAGGGAGCTGATTAAATACGGCTTCCTGCCCAGATCTGAATATCAAGAACTAGTCGACGCTCTTGAAGTACTCTGGCGGATTCGTTACGCGCTACATCTGTTAACCAACCGCTGTGAAGACCGACTGATTTTCGATTATCAGCGCGATCTTGCCGAGCAATTCGGTTTCAGCACCGAGCATCAGGAATACAATCAGGATGTCGAACAGTTCATGCAGTTTTATTTTAAAACAGTACTGGGACTTGAGCGTCTCAATGAAATGCTGCTGCAATTGTTTAACGAACGCTTCGTTTCCGGGGAAGTCGTCTACAAAACCATCCCGCTTAACGACAAATTCGTCGTCATCAACGGCTATCTTGAAGCCAGCGATGACAGCCTCTTCGAACGACACCCACTGGCCTTACTGGAACTGTTTTTGGTTCTGGAACAAAACTCATCAATCAAAGGCGTCAGGGCGACTACCATACGCTTGGTGCGTAAAAACCTGCATTTAATCGACGACGAATTCCGCCGCAACAAAGCCGCCAACCGGCTGTTTATCGAGGCATTCCGCCAGCCGCGAGGCATTACCGATCAATTAAGGCGCATGAACCGCTACGGAGTTTTAGCCGCCTACATCCCCCATTTCGCCAACATTGTCGCCCGTATGCAGTATGATTTGTTTCATATTTACACGGTAGACGAACACACCCTGTTTGTAATCCGCAACTTGCGTCGTTTTGCCTTGGAAAAACACCTTGATGAATTGCCTTTCTGCAATGATGTTTTCCTGATGATTTCGAAACCGGAACTGCTGTATCTTGCCGGTCTGTTTCATGACATCGCCAAAGGCAGGAGCGGCGACCATTCCGCCATTGGCGAAGAAATTGCCAAGGAGTTCTGCGTTCAGCACGATCTTTCTCCGCACGACACCAACCTGATCGGCTGGCTGGTGCGCAATCACCTAGTCATGTCGATGACTGCGCAGCGTAAAGACATCAGTGACCCGGACGTTATTCATCAATTCGCGCAAACCGTCGGCAGCATTGAATACCTGAATTACTTATACCTGCTGACTGTCGCTGACATTCGCGCCACCAATCCTGAACTGTGGAACGCATGGAAAGACGCGTTGCTAAAAGAGCTTTATTCGGTGACCTACAGCACTTTACACAGAGGCTTGCAGAACCCCGTAACACTGGCCGACCGCCTGCTCGAAAACAAAAAAGAAGCCAAAGACGAACTGATTAAACTCGGCATATCCGAACCGACTATTCTCAGCTCCTGGCAACATGCCAGTGATGATTATTTCTTAAGGTATTCCGCCGATGAAATAGCTTGGCATACCATTGCCATCGCCTCTTCCAAGGAAGAGGAATTGCCGCTGGTTTTGCTGCGCCCGCAAACCCAACGCGGCAGCGCCGAGGTGTTTGTTTATACAAAAAATGAAGAGGCCATTTTTTCACTGAGTACGGCCACCCTAGACCAACTAGGCCTGACCATTCTCGATGCCAGAATCATGACGACGACTGATGACTATGTGCTTAACAGCTTCCTGGTTCTTGAGCAATCGGGAGAACCTATCAACGAACTGTTCAGGGAAGTGCATATTTGCACAGTGCTTCGTAACAACCTGCTGCATCACGAAGTGAAAAAACACAAAAATATTCATCGCCAATCACGTCAGGCCAAACATTTCCCGATCCCCACCAGCATCCAATTTCATGCCGACCCATTAAACCGGCACACAATCATCGAACTTATCACCACCGATCATGCAGGGCTGTTATCGAAAATAGGCCGCGCCTTTGTGCAAAAAGACATCCATTTGCACAACGCAAAAATCACCACCATCGGCAGCCGGGCTGAAGACATGTTTTACATCACGGACAATAAGTCGCAGCCGATCACCGACCCGGTCAAGCAGGAACAAATACGCAAAGAGATCTTGAAAATGCTGGGCGCCGCAGGCTAATGTAAAGCTGGTTTTGGAGAAATCTCACGTACCCTTTGAGTTTTTTATCGGCTCGTCTGTTCTGCTGCCGAACCTTCCGACCCAATGGCTTTAATCTCATAAATCCCGGTCAGTTTGCGCTTGAATTCATCAGTAACCAGCCTGGAATCCTGCTTGCTTTTTACCACGCGCGGGGTGATCAGGACAACCAGTTCGTTTTTGGTTAGAGTATAAGTTGTATTACCAAATAATGGCCCTATCAACGGAAGATCGTGTAAAAAAGGAATCCCGCTTTTATTCTCAGAATTATTGTCTTTAATTAAACCGCCTAACGCTATCGTTTCCCCGTCTTGTACTGCAACGGAACTTTCAATCTCTTGTTTATTAATGGTGGCGGAGGTTGTAACACCGGTGGTTGTTGGCACTACAGTACTGACAATTTGGTGAAGTTCCAAGATAACCATGCCGTTAGCATTAACCCTGGGCGTCACTTCCAGGGTAACGCCGGTATCTTTATACTGAATTGAATTGCTTGTGAGCAAACCCGTTGTCGTTCCAGACGTAGTAGGAAGCTGTGAGGTCGCTGTTTGTATGGGCACTTGATCACCGACATTTATTTTCGCTTGCTGATTATTCAGCACCATTAAAGACGGCGATGAAATAACATTAACGTTACCTTTATCGGCTTGGGCGGTTAGAATGGCTTGTATAGAACCTGAATTTTGTACCACGCTAAGTCCACCGGTTGCGAAGGCCGCAGCAGCAGCCGTGGTTATATCTCCCAGCTTGACCCCGCTTAAACCGTTACCGATTGCAGTATTTCCTTGTCTTAGATACCACTCTATGCCGTACTTTAAATTATCCGTCAACGTAACCGAGGCGACTGTCGCATCGATCAGCACTTGCAAAGGCAATATATCGAGCTGTTTGATGACAGGAAGTATCACTTCATATTCCTGAGGGGTGGCGACAATAACGACCGAATTATTGGCCGCGTCAGAAATAATTTTTACCTCGCCCACATTGGCGACTTCCGTATCTCCGGTTGCCGTGGAACTTTTACTGGCTGATGATTTTTTGGGTTGTTTTTCAGTCGGCTGTTTATTGGTTACTTCCGCCGCATTTTGTCCTGGCGCAACTTTTGCCGTTTTTTCTTTCTTGGCCGCGCCGGTAAAAATCTCATTTAACGTTGACGCCAATTCTTCAGCATTGACATTTTGAGCCCTATAAACATTCACACCGCCGCCGGATGCTGCATTTGCCCGATCCAGGCGAAATATCCAGTTTTCAATATCCTTTAAATAGCTGGCCTGGTGCGTAATCGCCATAACGGCATTCAATCTTTCAACCGGAATAAAGCGAAAAAACTCATTCTCTTCGTCCTTGCCACCTTTGCTATAAAAAATGCCTTCCAGTTCTTTGATAATCGTTTCCGGCGAAACATGCGTTAAGGGAAACAAGCCAAAAGATTGCCCCCTCAACATATCAATGTCAAAAGTACTGACCATGTCCATGACCCTCCCCAGCTCATCGGGGGTACCGGAAGCAATCAGGATATTGCGTGCGCTTTCGATATTGAGTATGGTCTTTTCCTGCACCAGCGGCTTGATCACTTCGACTATGTCTTGCACGGCGACATTTCTGATCGGGATAACCCTGACTTGATACCCCTCCTTACCGGCGGCAGTTCCGGGCGCTGCAAAATTGGAGCTGTACAGGGCTTCCGTAGCGGGTTCAATATGGTAAATTCTGGCATCCTTAATTAACACGGCATTGTTCATGCGCAACAGCATTTCCAAGGTTGGAATCAGTTCTTCTTTGCTTAAAGGATCGGCTGTTTGCAAGGTAACCTTACCGGCCACCTTAGGGCTAAGCACATAGTTTTGTCCAAGGATATCGCCTAAAATAACCTTGGCTACTTCGCCAAGATCGGCGTCATCAAAATTAAGACTGTAAGAACCCTCGCCACTCGCCTTGGTTTTTCTGTGCCGCGTTGTTGTATCAGGTACGAACCTGTTGGTGCCGGGAAATAACTCCGGTTTTCCCTGCATTGTTGCAGCAGGTGCTTTGTTTTGCAGTTGTTCAATAGCCACACCGGCCTGCTCTTTTTTCACCGGCGTCAACGGCAATTTGGCGACAGGCTCGGGGCCGAGTAACTCACAACTTGTCAGCATCAAACCCACAACCACCCAGCATGAAGCTTTTGTTATTTTGTTGATATTAGTCATTGGTTACTCTCCGGCGTATCTTCAGTAGTGTCTGTTGTAGCATCTCCTGGTAATTCAGGAATAGTTCTTGGGGAAGATTCAGGAGCAGCAGGAGGCGGTGCGCCGTCCCCCCCCGGCGGCAATACTTTCAATTTTGGTTTTCTAAGCAACAGCTCCTTTTCGTTGCCGCCTTGTTTGAGCACTGCTCTGTCCTTGTTTATTTCGATCAGTTTCCAGCCGTCAAGATCATCGCCTAGGATTATTTTTCGGTGATTGTCTTTGGCGACTTTTGATTTAGACCGGCTGAACAAAGCCGACACAGTTTTTTTTGTGCCATAAACGCCAGTCAGCTCCCAGTCAAAATTTTCCGATTTTTCAGCCGCTTGCTCAGCCTCAGGACGCGGTTCATCAACAGGTTTCCTACCTTTGATAAATAGCGGTCTGGCAACCAGATCAACATAACCTTCCTCGGGCTTCTTTGTCAGTTCTATTGCGGGCAACTCATCCGCTTTATAGTCTTGCGGTTTTTCCGCGCTTATCGATGTCAACAAGCGGTGCCGAATAAAGCTTGCGTACAGCCACTCCAAAGCAATTATCATACTCAGGCTGATGCAGGCGGATGCCAGCAATTTTACAAATTTAGTATTCATTCCGGCTGCTTTCTCATAAAGCTGATTGCCTGAAAATTTATATTTAACTCATTGCTCGGTTCGATCTGGTGTGTTGTCCTGCTTCTTACTCCGCGCATCGGTCTTATATCTAGCTGATTGATGATAATCAGCGGAGTTGATGTTTCTATCTTATGTAACACCGCCCGCAACACTTCGCTGTTACCTGTCATCCTCACGCTGACGGTTATCCTGCTAAATTCATTTTTCGTGTTCGCCTGCTTGGCTGCCGAAAGTAAAGCCTTACCGGGAACGAATGCCGAGACGGGAAGCGCCTGGGTGCTGCTCAATTGGCCGCCCGCCTCTACTATGGCTTTTTTAATGAACTCCTGAACTTCGGCAGACGCTAAAGCGCCGGTACCCTGGCTGCTCAAAAGCCCAAGTTGCTGATACCGCTCTTTGATGGCGTTCATGCTTGCCACGACCGCGTCTTTTCTTGCCAGAATCCGCTCATATTGCTGTAGCCTGAACACCAGATTATTTTTGGCCTCATTGATTTCCAAGCTCTTGTTAACCACCGGCATGATAACGACCAGAAAGACAATCAGTATCACCGCGACCAGTAGACCTACCGCCAACCATCGCTGCATTTTCTTACTGCGGCTCTTGGTCACTTGCGCCTCCCGCTTTCGCAATTGCCGGAATAACGTCAACGATAATCTGGAAGCGCTCCTGCCCGCTGACTTTATCCTGAGTGACCGGCGATACGAACCGGGCGTTGGTAAATATCCCGGATTTCTCAAAAACGCCTAGTAATGCCGAAGCGGCGGGCGACTCGCCCTGTATTTGCAGATGCCCGTCCGAATACTGCAAATAACCAAGCCAGGTATCGTCTTTCATTAACACGCTTAAGGTATTAAGCATATCGAGAACTGCCGGGGCCGCACTCTTCTCCGCTATCAACAGTTGTGTTTCACCTATCATCGCATCGATCTCCTGCTGCAAGGCTTTGACTCCCTTGGCATCCTTTTCTATCGAATTGATTTTTTCCTGTAAAACTTCGACCGTCTGATATTCAAACCAGACCGGCAACACCAGCACAGCGCCCAGCAGTAAACAGACTGCTACAATCAGCGCCGAATACATCAGGCGAGGTGTGTTTGCAGTCTTCTCCCTTAAACCTTCCGGCAATAAATTGTAGCCGTCATAACGTTGTTCAAGATCATTAGGCGTCCCTTCATAATCAATGAACTGTGGCGATATGCCCATCGCCTTGATATCTTCATACAAAGTGTCCAGTATTTCCCTAGGCGTTAATACCAGCATGACCCTGATTTGCCCTGGCTCATGTTCACCTTCTAGCGGCTTAACCGCAAAATAAACCTGTTCCGGCCTAAACGGCGTGTAGCGATCAAGTTCATAGGCGACAACTTGAGACAGGTTTTCTTTGGCGGCAAGCGGCAAGGCGAGTTCCTTTTGAATAGCCTGTTGCGCTGTTAGCCGCAATATTAAATCCGCTTTAGCCAATCGCCCATCCTGATCAAGCAAGGCTTTATATTGCGCTATGCCCGATGCGTTACGCTCCAGTGTTGCCAACGGCTCAATATTCCCATCAATGGAATAACTCAGCGCCAACTGGGTGCCTTCGGGACAAACGATAACAACCCCCTGCTTCTCAAAAAGCCACTGGCTGACTTTTTCAGGCACTAGAAATTCAAGTTCGCGCAGCCACCAGCGGAAGAACTTTTTAACATCCAAATCAATTGTCGAATTCAGGTTCGCCATACTGTCTCACTAGTAACTGATCTTTTTCGTCGGTAAATAATGAAGCATCGACGACAACACTGCGCTGCCACTTCAGCGCCTGGAACGGCGACGAGCCCACACCATCCGATCTTTTTATCAGCGCCTTGATCATGGCTGTTGTACCGTCGCCCAACAGCGCTTCGGTAACAACCGTAACCGCACCTTTTTGTTCTACGACCGCTTCGGGCGTACTTCCAATTGCCGCGTTTGTAGGGGCGACCGGTCGGTCGCCCGATCCGACATTCACACCAAATGCCGGAACGGGCAAACCATTTATCGCGCTTTCCCGCCTAGCGGCAATATAGTCGTCTATCAATCCCGCATCTATCCCCGGCAATACCTGCAAAACTTCTTTGGACGCCTGGCTCAAATTGACCGTAGGCTGACCGGAATGGATCGTGACCAGACTTTCAAGCCAATTAAAGACCTGTTCATTCATACCCAATACTAACTGCAATTCTTCAATCGATTGAAACGGCTTGTTGCCAGGCTGGTAGCTTAACCCCGCGGCTTTATATTCTTCCTTCTCCGCGCCCTCAAGACGCACCAGATCATCCGCATCACGCCAGTCGAGAATCGCGTTGACCAGCTTGGTTTGCAATTCCTCCTCCACTGGCGCGTGAAGCATAAGCCCTTGCAACAGTGATTGATCCGCGCTATTTATATCCACCTTGCCTGTTTCAGCCAGCAACTGAACTCGGACTTTCGACAAATTCGCCGGGAGCGAATTTGAACAGCCAACGGCTGGCCCGGAGGGTGAAATACAGGGAGGTATTTCATAATCCGTATAGTCTATTTGGTAAACACTGCCATCGGTACGCCAACGATGTAGCTGCCCTGGACTTAGCAACATCAGCTCGGCAACGGCAAGTCCTGATTCTGCAACGGCCTCGGCCTGGGCATTACTACTGCCACCGGTCACGATAGCCGCTTCCCGACGCATACTCAACGCAAAACTACCGGCCATTATGGTCAGCAGGCACAACACCCACAAAACCAGAACCAACGCGAAGCCCCCTGACTTGATCAAAGACCTGATCATCTGCGGCCCTCTACCGACTCAGTCGCATTCATCGCAATTGCATCAATTCCCGCACCTGCAACCTTAAGTTCTATAATCATATCCGGCCAAAAAGCACCATTTTCAGTGCCAATGCTGACTTTAACCAATCGAGGTTGAGCGTTTTTTTCCAACCATTCATCTTGCCAGCTGCTTTCACCCGCATCACCGACAACGCCAAAATATGCCAACGAAAAATCGCTAACATGTCTTAATAGAACCACCTCTTCCTGCCGCCATCTCTCGCCTTCAGTGACCGGAAAAAACGGCGTTAAGGTCACCTTGATAACCTGCTCGCCGTCTTGTTGCTGCGACTGCATCGAAAACAGCTGCATCCCTGATCTGCCCGCGCTTGCAGGGAAAACCGAAACAAACTGCAAAGACTGTTTTTTGCCTTGAAAAGACAATGTCCTGTTCTGGTTTTCGCTCGCCGCGCTTGTAGGGGCGACCGGCCGGTCGCCCCTACCTGCATTCACACCATCCCTGGCGATCGCCGCGCCAGCTCCCTGCTGGCCTTCGGCATACACACCATCCTTGGTGATAAAATCATTCCATAAAGGAATAGCCGAGGATAAATACCGCTGGAAAAAGTTATAAACCACCGCGACCTCATTGACTTCGGTTATCTTGTTTTCTCCCTGCTCCCAACTTTGGGCGCAAATTCTCAGGCTGGCAAACAACAGCACCACCATCATGCTTAACAGGGTCATGGCGATCAAAACTTCAATCAGCGTGAAGCCCATCGAGGTTCTTAAGTCCGGTGGGACGACAGAAAAATGGCGCGCGATGCGCACCCTACTGACTTGAACCTTGAATCTTGAACCTTGCGCCTGATTTCCCCTCATAACACTTTATTCGCCAGTTTCAAGCTGATTAACTCAACCTGCCTGCCATCAGCTTGGGCGTCGCCACCCCAGTTTACGGTAACTTTAATCTTAAAAAGCACTGCCGGTATGGTCGTGACATCCAAATTCTCAGCCGTGAATTGGAACGGGCTGACAGCCACCTGCCAATGATATTTTTCATTTGCCACCCCGGTAACTTCACCCGGCTGCAAGGGCGCTTCCACACCGGTTTGGGCCATTAAAGACCCGGCAATTTGCACGGCTGCGGTATATTCCTCTGCAACACCGGCGGTATTTACACCGGAGGAAAATATCTTCAGCAAAATCCCTAATGAAAGCGCCAGGATTGAAAACGCAATCAGGATTTCCAGTAAAGAAAAGCCGCGCTGCCTATTTGCTTTCAAGTTCAATCTGTCCGGTTAACCAGTTGATGTCGATTTTCCATGCCGCATTACCTCGCTCCAGTGTGATCCTTCCTCCGGTAGAAGAGCCGTCGGCAAAAAAACGGATGCTTGCCGAGCCATCCCCAGTCAATTCGGTTTGCGCCGTCACCACGGTAATTTCTATGGTCTCCGGTATGTGATAAAGCTTGTCCCGGCCTGTGACCGTGTAGCTGTTGTCGCCAAGATTAAGAGCGACCGTGGTTTCCTGATGAGTCATTAAAGCTTGGCCTCTGGCATAACGTAGCGCCGAAACAATGTCCCTTGCCGCCGCCTTAAGTTCTGTAGAATCGTTCCCGGACGACAAGTTAAGGCCGATTACCGAAAAACCCAGCACCACGACAAAAAGCACGACGATCAACTCCAGCAAGGTAAAGCCATCCTGACGCGAGGCACAAGGGGAGCGATATGGCGGCTTTACACCTTGAACCTTGAACTTTGAACCTTGAACCTTCAAACTCACTCCCAACTAACAATATCCTGATCTTCGCCCTCGCCGCCTTCCTTGCCATCTGCCCCGTATGTATACAAATCGAATTTCCCATGCTCGCCGGGCGCGGCATAATGGTATTCCTGTTGCCAAGGATCGAGTGGCATTTTGGCTTTACGCAAATAAGGGCCATTCCAGCGTTTGGCGCTATCGGGCGATTCAATCAAGGCCTTCAAGCCCTGCTCTGAACTCGGATAGGTGCCCAAATCCAATTTGTACATATCCAAAGCGGCCGACAGATCTTCAATCTGCACTCTGGCCGCTTTGGTTTTGGACTCGCCCATATGCTTCATGACCTGCGGCCCGACTATCCCGGCCAGCATCGCAATAATGCCCAATACCACCAATAACTCAAGCAGAGTAAAACCCCGAAGACGCGCCTTAAATCTAGTCACCTGTTTCATGATGTTTTCCTATATTAAAAAGCCAAATCATTAACACTCAAAATAGCCAGCAGAATCGATACAATAATGCCCCCGATCATCAAGCCTAATGAAATAATCAACGCCGGTTCCAGCAAAGCCAGCATCCGCTGTATTGCCACCCTAAGCTGCTTATCGTAAATCGTCGCCACCCGCAGCAGCATTTCCTCAAGACGGCCGGTCTCTTCGCCCATTTTTACCATCTGCATAGCCATTTTGGGAAAGATGCCTTTTTCCATCAAGGCATCCGACAGGTGTCTCCCCTGTTTTAACTGCTCTTCGGTATCTTGAATGGCTGCCACCAAAACCAAGTTGTCCACCGTCTCGCGAACAATAACCAAAGCCGCCAGAATTGAAACGCCGTTACCCAATAACGTGCCCAGCGTACGGCTGATGCTGGCGGTTTCCTTGTTCAGAATAATCGTCCCGGCCAGCGGCAGTTTCAAAAAACGGCCATCCCAGACTTTCTTTCTGATCGGATCGGCCAACTGAAGATTCATATACCCGGTAAACAGAACAACACTCAACACCAACACCCACCAATAGCTTTGCAACCATTCGGCCAGCCCCACCACAATCTGGGTCGATACCGGCAGCGCCTTGCCCGCGCTTTCAAACATCTCGGAAAACTGCGGCACTACAAAAATCAACATCACAAATAAAGAGGCCAGCGACATGACCAGCAAAATAGCTGGATAAATCAATGCCGTGCTGACCGTTTCTTTTAATTCCCGAGAGCGCTCCAGATATTCGGACAAGCGCGTCAATACTTCGCCCAAACTACCGCCTGCTTCACCGGCCCGTATCATGTTCAAATAAAACTTACTGAAAATGCCGGACTGCTTTTCCAGCGCATCGGCCAGAGTTGAGCCGCCCTTAACTTTCTCCAGCACCCTGCCGATCAGCTTGGCCACCCGTTCGTTGTCTTCAGTCAGGTCGATCAATACCAGCAGGGATTTATCCAGCGGCAAGCCGGACTCCAGCAAGGTTGCCAATTCGCCGGTGAACAAGGCGATGTCTTTTTGCGATAATTTGGACTGCTTGATCCCCAGTCTCAAACCCAAAAACGATTTGGCACTAGCCGGTACTACACGAATAGGGATGTAGCCTTCCGTCTGTAACATCGCAATCAACTGCTGTTCATCAACCGCGTCCCTGAGCCCCTCTTCGGTCTCGCCCAAACTATTAACCGCTTTGTAGGCAAATAAAGTCATAGATTCATTTTGTGGGGGCGACTTCAGTCGCCCTTTGGCTGACCGGGCGACTGAAGTCGCACCCACAGGTATTACTAAGACTCCGCAGAAGTAACACGCAGCACTTCTTCAACGGTGGTAATCCCTTGCAGGGCTTTAACCAAGCCGTTCTCATACATCGTAGTCATGCCTTCTTCAATGGCGAGCCGTTGAATGGCTCCGGCTTCTTCATGCGCCATAATCAGTTTGCGGAGCGGATCGGTCATTTGCAAAAACTCGATAATCGCCAGCCGTCCGCGGTAACCTAATCCCCCGCATGACGGGCAGCCGACTGGTTTGTACAAAACAATCTCGCCCGCAGGCGCAAACCGTCTTAGCCTCATGCCATCAATGATGTCCTGGCTCGGCGTATAACGTTGCTTGCATTCAGGACACAGCTTTCTTACCAGACGTTGCGCCAAAATGCCGTTGACGGTAGAGGTGAGCAAGTATTCTTCAAGCCCCATATCCAGCAACCGGGTAACACCGCCAGCCGCATCATTAGTATGCAACGTCGACAACACCAAATGCCCGGTTAATGCCGATTGCACTGCGATTCTTGCGGTCTCCAAATCGCGCATTTCACCGATCATGATCACATCGGGATCTTGCCGCACGATAGAACGCAACGCCGACGCAAAGGTCAGGCCGATTTGCGGTTTTGCCTGAATCTGATTGACCCCGTCCATCTGGTACTCCACCGGATCTTCAACAGTGATGATTTTTCGTTCGGAGGTATTCAGTTGTTTTAGCGCGGCATACATCGTGGTCGATTTTCCGCTACCCGTAGGGCCGGTAATCAGGATAATGCCGTGCGGCTGAGACAGCACCTCGATAAACTGCTGTAAGTGTTTCCCGGAAAAGCCCAGCGCGGCGAAATCCAGCACCGTGCTTTCCTTGTCCAGCAAACGAATCACCACGCTTTCGCCGTACATCGTCGGAATCGTCGAAACCCGCAAATCCAGCTCTTTGCCCAACATTTGCACTTTGATGCGGCCATCCTGCGGCAGACGGCGTTCGGCAATATTCAGCTTGGCCATGATCTTGATACGGGAAATCACAGCCGCCGTAGATTTGACCGACGGCGCATCTATCTCCTTCAAAACACCGTCGACACGCAGCCTGACTTTTAG
>JANYKK010000119.1 GCA_025361585.1 Methylobacter sp.
AAAAGTTAGCGTAATAGAAGCATTGTTGGGGCAATCGGGCATCTTAAAGCTGCAACGCTTCAGCATAGAGGCATTGGAACGCAGCGAAGACCACCTGCTGTTCTCTGCTGAAACCAGTGACGGCAAACTTCTTCCTGCCGAGACAGCTCAGAAATTGCTGCAACTGCCTGCAAGCCAATGCCAACAGCAAAGCGTTGTTTCGACCTCCCGAATTGAAGATGCGCTCAGTGCAGCTCAGAATGACATCATCAAAATGGTTAATAGTCGTAATCTGACGTTTTTTGAGGAAGAAGTGAATAAACTGGATCACTGGGCGGATGATTTAAAGTTTGGACTTGAACAAAGCATCAAAGATATTGATCAGCAGATTAAAGAAGTCCGGCGCAATGCCAAAATTGCACCTACGCTGGTAGAAAAGTTATCTTGGCAAAAGCAACAGCAGGAACTGGAACGAGCGCGCAACAAACAGCGTAAAGAGCTCTTTGACCGTCAGGATGAAGTCGATGAACGTAGAGAAGCTTTGATCAAGCAACTGGAAAGCAAGTTAAATCAAAAAACAGAAGTAGAGGATTTATTTGTCATTACGTGGCAAATTCAGTAATGATCGGCAATTATTTACCAACTAGGTAAATTTCTATATACTAAGTGACCGTCTATGCAAATTGATTTCCTAGATCCCAAGTTACGCAAGCTATGTGAAAATAGTAGGGAAGCCGAAAAAAAACTAGGTTCCAATTGTGCGAGAAAATTACGTAGCAGATTAAGTGACTTAGAGGCCGTCGCCCATGTGCGAGAGTTAAATGCAGGCCGTCCCCATCCTTTAGAAAGAGATCGCCTCGGGCAATTTGCATTAGACCTGGCTGACGGTAAAAGACTGGTATTTAAACCCGATCACGAGCCCGTACCCCAAGATACTGAGGGCAATATCGACTGGTCGCAAATCACTGCGATAACAATTATTTATATTGGAGATTACCATGACTAACACAGGCGCACCGTTTCGCCCTGATTGGGTATCCCCTCCAGGCGAAACCATTTTGGATTTAATTGAAGAACGCGAATGGTCGCAAGCCGAGCTCGCCCAAAGGTTAGGTTTTTCCCCTAAACACCTTAACCAGCTCATTAAAGGTAAAGCAGCGTTGAGCGAAGATGCGGCATTGAGACTGGAACGCGTTTTAGGCTCAACGGCTAATTTTTGGCTGAACAGGGAAGTTAAATACAGAGAGCATCTGGCGCGTATTGAAGCGCAACAACGGCATCAAAGCTGGGTAGGCTGGCTGGACAAATTGCCGTTAGGGGAATTAAAAAAAGCCGGTGTTATTCCAAACAAACCTATCACGGCAAAATCCAAACCAAGCTTGGTTGAACCCTTATTGCGTTTTTTTTGTGTAGCTTCTCCCGACCAATGGGAGCAGCGCTATAACGCCGGGATGCAATTGGCATTTCGCAGGACACGTTCAACCCAGTCGGATATTGGCGCTATCTCGTCCTGGTTGCGTTTAGGTGAAATTGAAGCTGAAAAAATAGACGGCCCAAACTATAACCGCGCAAAATTTGAAAAAGCGCTCAAATCAATCCGCAACCTGACAACACAACCGCCAGAGCAATTTGAGCCGGAATTGCACCGGTTATGCCGTGAAGCCGGTGTCGCTTTTGTGCTGGTTCCCTCGGTTCCCAAAGCGCATGTTAGCGGTGTTGCGCGCTGGTTGAATGCACACAGGCCGCTTATTCAACTGTCGCTTTACGGCAAAACTAACGACAGATTCTGGTTTACTTTCTTTCACGAAGCCGCGCACATCCTTTTGCACTCTGAAGACTCCGGCGAAAAAAAGGCCATTTATCTGGACGATTTAAATGCCGACAATCAGGATTCCAAAGAAGAACAAGAAGCCAATCGATGGGCTAAAGAGTCATTAATTCCTGCTATTTACAATAAGCAATTGCCTGAATTACGCAGCAATGATTCGGTTAGTCGGTTTGCCCAAACAATCGGCATTCATCCCGGTATTGTCGTGGGCCGCTTGCAGCACGATGGAATTATTCTGCCTTCATGGCTGAATGGTTTGAAAGTTAGCTTTCAGCTGACGAAAGCCTGATTTATGAAAATCTTGAAAACAAACAAAAAGCCCCGGTGACTCCATCGAGGCTAAGTGCCGACCGAGAATCCCCAGTCCGATTTAATTATCGGCTGATTATCTGTCGCAAACAAGACATAAAAAATCCATACGAGCAAAACGCATGAGCAAAACCAAACTGGAACTGACCTGGATAGGCAAGGATAAGCGGCCTAAACTGGAGCCGAGGATATTGTTGGAAGATCCACGCTTGTCGTACCACGCCAAACATCGGGTTAGCGATAATGATCAGTTCGATAACAAGCTGATTTTCGGCGACAACCTGCTGGCTTTGAAG
>JANYKK010000121.1 GCA_025361585.1 Methylobacter sp.
AAAAGTTAGCGTAATAGAAGCATTGTTGGGGCAATCGGGCATCTTAAAGCTGCAACGCTTCAGCATAGAGGCATTGGAACGCAGCGAAGACCACCTGCTGTTCTCTGCTGAAACCAGTGACGGCAAACTTCTTCCTGCCGAAACAGCTCAGAAATTGATGCAACTGCCTGCAAGCCAATGCCAACAGCAAAACGTTGTTTCGACCTCCCGGATTGAAGCGGCACTCAGTGCTGCCCAGAATGACATCATCAAAATGGTCAACAGCCGTAACCTGACGTTTTTTGAAGAAGAAGTGAATAAACTTGACCACTGGGCGGATGATTTAAAATTTGGCCTTGAACAAAGCATCAAAGATATTGATCAGCAAATTAAGGAAGTACGGCGCAATGCCAAAATAGCACCTACGCTGGCAGAAAAGTTATCATGGCAAAAGCAACAGCAGGAACTGGAACGAGCGCGCAACAAACAGCGCAAAGAACTCTTTGACCGTCAGGATGAAGTCGATGAACGCCGGGAAGCCCTGATTGAGCAACTGGAAACCAAGTTAAATCAAAAAACAGAAGTAGAGGATCTGTTTACCATCCGCTGGCGTTTGTAATAACAGGGCTTGCCGTAACTATTCAGCGAATCGGAAAGCCCGCAAATCACTGAGAGCTTTTACCCCCTCTCCTGATGGAGAGGGTCGGGGAGAGGAGACATAACAAGCAAAAATGCATTTTCTAATTCCCCTCACCCTACCCTCTCCCGCTGGAGAGGGATGTTGTGCTTCGCGCTGAATAGTTACGGCTTGCCTATTGTCAGAATGACAAACTGCAACCATAATGCAACCTTTGGCAACACTGAGGAATTAACCATGCCTGCACTGACCATCAAAAACATACCCGAATCGCTTTATCAACAGCTAAAAAACGCCGCCGAATTGCATAGGCGCAGCATCAACAGCGAGGTCATTGTTTGCCTCGAAAAAACCTTAGCCGCCAGCAAAATAACGCCCGCCGACCGTTTAAGCCGCATCGAGCAACTGCGTTCCGGTATCAAGACCAACGCCATCACACCGGAAGATATTGAACTGGCTATTAACAGCGGACGGCCATGATCGTTGCGGACACCAACATCATCAGCTATCTATTTTTGCCGACAGTCTATTCCGAAAAGGCGAGTCGGCTTTATCAGCAAGATGCCGAATGGGCGGCTCCCAGTCTTTGGCGTAGCGAATTCCGTAATGTGCTTGCCCTGTACATCCGGCAGCAAATCTTAAGTTTGTCAGAAGCATTGGCAATACAAGAAGAAGCCGAAGCGTTAATGGCGGATCATGAATTTTCAGTAACATCCGTGCAAGTTTTAACGTTAACCGATAGCAGCCAGTGTTCGGCTTATGATTGCGAATTTGTCGCCTTGGCAAAACAGTTATCGGTAAAATTGGTTACCGAAGATAAAAAAATACTGTATGAGTTTCCCGAAGTTGCGCTAACGCTGGATGATTTTTTGTGAGTTTTCAATAGAGAATGTTGCTATTTTGACGGAAAAAAGCAATTGGAAAATAATTGGGCCTTATAAATAAAAATAAAATCCTCACACACAGAGTGAAACATAAAACAATGTCAGCAACAAACTTCAAAACTGAAAATAACACCTACCGTAAATTGATCGGAAACGGACTGACTTACCGCATTCCGCGTTTTCAGCGTGATTACAGCTGGACAGATGATGAGTGGGAAGACTTATGGGTAGATATTTTAGGTACCATTCAAGAAGATGGAGAGCCTGCCCATTATATGGGTTATCTGGTTCTGCAATCGCAAGATGAAAAAAATTTCGATGTTATCGATGGGCAACAAAGGCTGACTACTTTAACGTTGATAGTATTAGCCGCCCTAAAAAACCTCCAGCGTTTAATTGAAGATAAAAATCAACCGGAACATAACCAACAGCGATTGGATCAAATTCGACAGACCTATATTGGTTATCTTGATCCGGTAACCCTCATTTCACGTACAAAACTCACGCTTAACCGGAATAACGACCATTATTTTCAAACTTATCTGGTTCCGCTCGGTCATCTGCCGCAACGTGGATTCCGGGCATCCGAGCATAGTTTACGTAAAGCCTTTGAGTGGTTTGAAAAACGGGTGCGGGATTACGCCAAAAAAGCAGGGGGCGATGAAGGCGTTGCCTTGGCCACCTTGGTGGAAACCATGAGTGATCGTCTTTTTTTCACGGTTATCAGCGTTACAGATGAGTTGAACGCTTACAAAGTATTTGAGACTCTGAATGCTCGCGGCGTCCGTCTTTCATCTACCGATCTCTTAAAAAACTATCTGTTTTCCGTGTTGCATCGGGATAATGAACATCCGCACGAAATGAAAGTGCTGGAAGACCGTTGGGAAGCGATGGTGACGCGACTTGGCAGCGAGAGTTTTCCAGACTTTTTGCGTATTCACTGGATCAGCAGGAAAACCTTTGTCCGTCAGTCCGAACTGTTCAAAACCATTCGAGCTAAAGTAACCCATCGTGAAGCGGTGTTTCAACTCCTGCGCGATATGGAAGAAGATATGGATACCTACTTGGCGCTAACCAATCCCGAAGCATCGCAATGGCATCCCGACCTGAAGGGATATGCGCAAAACCTGCGCATGTTCAGTGTCAGGCAACCTTTCCCATTACTTTTTGCGGCCCACCGCAAACTGCCGGATGCTGACTTTGCCGGCCTGCTAAGAAGTTGCGTCATTATCTCGTTCCGTTACAACGTGATCGGCAGCCAACCCACCAATGAGCAAGAACGGGTTTATTATGTTGTCGCGCAAAAAATCGCCAATGATGAAATTGCGACAGCTACCGCCGCGCTGGAAGGCATGAAAACAGTTTATCCAAACGATGACGCCTATAGGGCTGCTTTTTCCGAAAAAATTATCCGCACCACAAACTCCCGAAATTTGCGTATTGTCCGCTATATCCTCTGTGCCCTGGAGAAGCAAGCGAGCGGGAATGATCACGATTTTGAGAGTGACAGCTTCAATGTTGAGCATGTCTTGCCGCAAAACCCAGAAAATGACTGGGAAGCATTTAGCGATGAAGAAGTCGATGCGATGGTTTACCGCTTGGGCAATATGGCGCTGTTGAGCAAAAGCGTTAACAAAAACCTGGGTAATTCCGGGTTTGGTGTAAAAAAACCGGTGCTGGCTGAAAGTCAATTTGAATTGACTCGAAAAATAGCAGAAGACAATGCTGATTGGACACCTGAGCGTATAGCAGCTCGCCAGAAAGCATTGGCAAAATTGGCAACATCTGTTTGGCGTATAGCCCAACTATCGTAAAGATAAATAAACCTGATTTGTAAGGAACTCCAGCTAAACCAAGGCAACGGATATGTATTACTAATTGGCAGAAGAATCATTACTAATGAAGAAACAAAAAGCCCCGGTGCTTCCACCGAGGCTTAGCGCCGACCGAGAATCCCCAGTCCAATTTAATTATCGGCTGATTATCTGACGCAAACAAGATATAAAAAATCCATACGAGCATAACGCATGAGCAAAACCAAACTGGAACTGACCTGGATCGGCAAGGATAAGCGGCCTAAACTGGAGCCGAGGATATTGTTGGAAGATCCACGCTTGTCGTACCACGCCAAACATCGGGTTAGCGATAATGATCAGTTCGATAACAAGCTGATTTTCGGCGACAACCTGCTGGCTTTGAAG
>JANYKK010000170.1 GCA_025361585.1 Methylobacter sp.
GTTCTTCGTGCCTTCGTGGTGAGCTTTTAAATCTTATTAATAAATCCCCAGCTTTTTTTCCAGATAATGGATGTTTTGTCCGCCCGCTGCAAAGGCGCTGTCATTCATGATGTCGTGCTGTAGCGGGATATTGGTCTTAATGCCGTCGATGATGATTTCGCTTAACGCGGTGTTCATCCGGGCAATCGCGCTTTTGCGGTCTTCGCCGTGGGCAATCAGCTTGCCGATCATAGAGTCGTAATAAGGAGGCACTTTATAACCGTTGTAGATATGGGTCTCGCAACGGATGCCGGGGCCGCCGGGCATATGGAATTGGTCTATCGTGCCGGGGCAGGGCATGAAGGTCTTAGGATCTTCAGCGTTTAACCTGCACTCGATCGCATGGCCTTGGATTTTAACCTGATCCTGGGTAATGGACAGCCGCTCGCCTGCGGCAATGCGCAGTTGTTCCTTAACAATGTCAAAACCGGTTACCATTTCGGTGACAGGATGCTCGACCTGTACGCGGGTGTTCATTTCAATGAAATAGAACTCGCCTTTTTCATACAAGAACTCAAAAGTGCCTGCGCCCAGGTAGCCGATATCGACACAGGCTTTGGCGCAGCGCTCGCCGATAGTTTTGCGTTGAGCTTCGGTGATGCCGGGTGCGGGGGCTTCTTCAACCACTTTTTGATGGCGGCGCTGCATCGAGCAGTCGCGTTCGCCTAAATGTATCGCGTTGCCGTGCGAATCGGCCATAACCTGGAACTCGATGTGCCGGGGATCTTCCAGGAATTTTTCCATGTACACGGTGGGATTGCCGAAAGCCGTACCCGCTTCGGCCTTGGTCATCGCTATCGCATTGATTAACGCCGCTTCGGTATGCACCGTGCGCATGCCCCTGCCGCCGCCGCCTCCAGCGGCCTTGATGATAACCGGATAACCGATTTCCTGCGCCAGCTTCAGGTTCTTTTTGTTGTCGTCCGATAGCGGGTCGTTGTTGCCGGGAACGCAGGGAACTCCTGCTGCCACCATTGCGTTCTTGGCGGAAATCTTATCGCCCATCATGCGAATGGTTTCCGCATTCGGGCCAATGAACACAAAACCGCTTTGTTTTACCTTTTCGGAAAAATCGGCATTTTCAGACAAAAAGCCGTAGCCGGGATGAATGGCTTCTGCATCGGTTACTTCAGCGGCGCTGATAATGGCCGGAATATTCAGGTAGCTGTCAACGGATGCCGCAGGGCCAATGCAGACGGATTCATCGGCCAAGCGCACGTGTTTCAGGTCGCGATCCGCCTCGGAATGCACGGCAACGACCTTGACGCCTAATTCCCGGCAGGCGCGCAAAATGCGCAATGCTATTTCGCCGCGATTGGCGATAACGATTTTATCGAACATGAGTTTTCCGTCCCGGGTGTTATTCAATGATGAATAATGGTTGGCCATATTCGACAGGTTCGGCATTTTCAACCAAGATCTTAGTAATGGTGCCGCTTTTATCCGATTCGATCTGGTTTAGAATTTTCATCGCCTCAATAATGCACAAGGTGTCTCCGACCTGGACGGATTGGCCGACTTCGGCGAAAACCTTGGTGCCCGGCGAAGCGGAGCGGTAAAAAGTACCGACCATCGGCGATTTAACCGCATGCCCGGATATTTTTTCTTCAGTAGGCGCAGCTGCCAGGGCGGCTGCGGCGGGTGCAGCTGAGGCAACCGGTGCTGGCGCATAAGCCACGGCAGCTGGAGCAGGCGCGGCGGAATAGCGGCTGATGCGGATGGATTCTTCGCCTTCTTTGATTTCCAGTTCGGCAATGTCGGACTCTTCGATAATCTCGATAAGTTTTTTTATTTTTCTAATATCCATAGTTTAATGTCTCTCGGCTAATATCTGATGAGCGGCCAGTAAGGCCAGTTCGTATCCTGTTGCGCCCAATCCGCAGATAACGCCTTTGGCGATATCCGAGAAGTAGGAATGTTTTCTAAAAGGTTCACGTGCGTGGACGTTTGACAAATGAACCTCTATAAATGGGATTTGAGTTGCCAGCAGCGCGTCACGAATGGAGACGCTGGTGTGGGTAAAGGCTGCCGGGTTGATAATGATGAAATCAACATGGGCTTGGTAAGCCTGATGTATCAGTTCTACTATCTGGTGTTCTGCGTTGTTTTGATGAAAATTAAGCTGATGACCCAGTTCGGCAGCTTTTTGTTCAAGGCGTTGCTTAATATCGGCGAGGGTTTGATTGCCGTAAAGGCCGGGTTCGCGTATGCCCAACAGGTTTAAATTAGGCCCATTTAGAACGGTAATAGTCGCCATTAATCTGTTATCAGTTAGGGTTAAAAAGCATTATCAGCTGCTAATTTTGCCCAATTTGTGGCATTTTGTCCAGATATTCTGTTTTTAGCAAAAGATAGCGACAGGATTCAAGCCGTTTGGTGGTGTTATGCACATATCGGCTGATTTTTAAAGTTATTTGTCGGTTAGGCCGGTAGCTGAGTACGAAAGCTCCGATTATCTCAAATTGCTTACTGCAAGTTGCGCATTGACACCGGTTTTTTGCAAGTATATAAATCCTCAATCCGTAGCATGCCGTTGCGGCTCAAACAA
>JANYKK010000185.1 GCA_025361585.1 Methylobacter sp.
GGCGCTACGACAACAGGTGCTGCAACCGATGCAGCAACAGGCGCTTGAACGACGGGAGGCTCTTCTTGGGATGAATCCAAACGGAATAGCGGCCCATAAACGGTATCCACATCAAAATCGTTCCAGATATAAACAGGTTGAACGACAGGCTTGGTAGGAATGGGGAAGGTAATTAAATCTGTAACCCCAACTGCCGTGCGTCCAATCATGTTTATCATGCCTTTTACAAGCCCACCCGTTATGCCATAAAGGACATTACTTTTATTGCTCGTATTAATAATGTTTTTGGGAAGTTCCAGCACGCTGGTGCTCAGATTGGCAAAAGCATTCAGCATTTTGTTGCCCGTTTTGCTGCCATAGCTGTTGCCAAAGCTTCCCCTCCCTTGAGTAGCGGATGAATCGCCATAACCCTGCTGCATGTCAGCCAGCGTCATCGGCGCATAGACCGTAAACAAGCCGGTGAATAAAAGAAAAACAAAAAAACGACTGAATTTACGCATATCAAATCCTGTTGGTTAGTTCAAATATTGGGATCAGTATAGCAGAGCTAAAATTATTTACTGATCCGCGCCTTGGCAAAGGCGCTAGCCATCGAGCCTTGCACCGGTGCCTGTTGTTTGGGCTTATGCGCCGACTGCTTTTGATTATTCCGTTCGGGTCTGGCTTCGCTCGCTTCAGGATTGGTTTTCATCGATAAGGAAATACGTTTGCGCTCGACGTCAACCTCCATCACCGTCACTTTGACCATTTCGCCGGTTTTAACCGCATCCCTGGGGTCTTTGACGAAGGTATCGGACAAATGGGAGATATGCACCAGACCGTCCTGATGCACGCCAATGTCGACAAACGCACCGAAATTGGCGACATTGGTGACAACGCCGTCCAACCTCATGCCGACTTCAAGATCGGTGATTTTCTCGATGCCCGCCTTGAACTCGACGCTTTTGAATTCCGGCCTCGGATCGCGGCCCGGCTTTTCCAGTTCCTGCAAGATGTCGGTCACCGTCGGCAAGCCGAAGTTTTCATTGGTGTAATTGGCGGGATTCAGGCTGCGTAAGAATTGGCTTTGGCCGATCAAATCGCGGATGGATTTTCCGGTGCTATCGATGATCGCTTCAACCACAGGATAGGCTTCGGGATGCACCGAAGACGCATCCAGCGGGTTGTCGCCGTTCATGATGCGCAAAAATCCCGCCGCCTGCTCGTAAGCCTTGTCGCCCAAGCGCGGCACTTTTTTCAATTGCGTACGGTTAGCGAACGGGCCGTTTTCGTTGCGGAACGCGACGATATTCTCGCTGATGCCGGCGGACAGGCCTGACACCTGTTTAAGCAGCGCTACCGATGCGGTGTTAACATCAACGCCGACCGCGTTTACACAGTCCTCAACCACGGTATCCAGCCCTTTAGCCAACTGCACCTGATTCACATCATGCTGGTATTGGCCGACGCCTATCGATTTGGGATCGATCTTGACCAGCTCGGCCAACGGATCCTGCAAGCGTCTGGCGATCGAAACCGCGCCGCGCAACGACACGTCCAGATCGGGAAATTCCTTGGCGGCCAGCTCGGATGCGGAATACACCGACGCGCCCGCTTCCGACACGGTGATCTTGGTAAACTTGAGTTCGCTGTGCCGCTTCATTACATCGGCCACCAGCTGGTCGGTTTCCCGTGAACCCGTGCCGTTGCCAATGCTGACCAGATCGACTTTGTGCTTTTGGATTAGTTTAGCCAGCGTGTCTATCGATCCATCCCAGTCCTTGCGCGGCGGGTGCGGATAAATGGTGTCCGTGCCCAGTACTTTTCCGGTCGGATCGACGATTGCGACCTTAACGCCGGTGCGGATGCCGGGATCAAGTCCCATCGTCGCTTTGGGACCTGCCGGCGCGGCCAGCAGCAAGTCTCTTAAATTGCTGGCGAAAACCCGGATGGCTTCGAGTTCCGCGGCTTCGCGCAGCCTGAGTTTCAAATCCAGGTCGATGCGGGTATACAGCTTGATTTTCCAGGCGAAACGCGCGGTCTCGGCCAGCCAGGCATCGGCCGGTTTTGAGCTGTCGGTGATATTCAAACGGACAGCTACAAACTGGGCGCAAAGGTCGTGCTCCAGTTTATCGTCAGCGCCGGGTTTTAGCGTCAGGTTCAGCAAATCCTCGTTGCGGCCGCGAAACAGCGCCAAAGCCCGGTGCGACGGAATTTTGTTGATCGCTTCCTCGTAATCGAAATAATCCTTGAATTTTTCAGCGGCCTGTTCTTTGCCGGTTGCGACCGTGGCGTGAACGATGCCTTTTTGCCAGATGCGTTCGCGCAACTCGGCCAACAGTTCGGCATCTTCGGAAATGCGCTCCATGATGATTTGCCGCGCGCCATCCAAAGCGGCGGCAATATCCGGTACGCCTTTATCCGCATCGATATAAGCGGCAGCGGCTTGCTCGGGAATCAGGCTGCGGTCATCCAACAGCGCATCGGCCAGCGGCTCAAGCCCCGCCTCGCGGGCAATCTGCGCTTTGGTTCGACGCTTGGGCTTATAAGGCAAATACAAATCTTCGAGCAGCGTTTTGGTGTCGGCATCGATAATGGCTTTTTCCAGCTCCGGCGTCAGCTTGCCTTGAGAGGCGATGCTGTCCAGAATGGTTTGCCGCCGCGCGTTAAGTTCGCGCAAATAGCCCAGACGCTCTTCCAGTAGTCTTAATTGCGTATCGTCCAGGCCGCCGGTCACTTCCTTTCGGTAGCGGGAAATAAACGGGACGGTCGCGCCCTCGTCCAGCAACTCGACAGCGGCGCGGACTTGTTTGACGTTAACGGCTAATTCTTCGGCAATGCGTTGGATTACATCCATTTTTCGAGTTCTTGTGCAGTTTAAGATGGGCGCATTGTAGCAGCAAGGGATGGAGTTGAAGAAAAGTCTTTC
>JANYKK010000188.1 GCA_025361585.1 Methylobacter sp.
ACTGTGATCAAGACGCTTGTTTTTGTTTGCTTGACAACTATACTGAAAGCCGTTGAGAATCTTCGATACGTAAAACAACGTAGAAAAATGATCGGGAAACTGGGAAAATCGGCATCAGAACTATCCAGCCTCCAACCATAACGCATTAATTTTTTTATTATACTAATTTTGTTTGATGACTTCAGGAACTCTCATTCATGCCTAAGATTAATTTTCGTCACGCAATAGGCTTCACCTTAATTGAGGTATTGATTTCCATGGTTATTTTATCCTTAGGCTTATTAGGATTGGCCGCACTGCAGGGAATTTCACTAAAAAACAATCAAGATGCTTTTTTATTCAGCCAAGCAAACGCGTTGGCTTACCAGATGAGCGATCGGATTAAAGCCAATAAACGGGGATGGAACCCTTCGGGCACAACGGTAAGCATTCCCGCTCCGGCCGCTTCTTGTGCCACTGGATGCAACAGCGCGGCGGCTTCATGCACCACGACTCAGATGGCCGCTTTTGATTATTGCTACTTGAAGCAACAGGCTACGGCTGTGCTATCGCCTGATGCTACAGCCGTTATTACAACTAGTGTCGGCACAGCTCCCTGCATTGGAAGCGCCCCCTCACTTTGTATAACAATGACGTGGTCTCGTACGAATCAACAATTAAGCGCTTCAATGAACACCACAAACTTTCAATTGGAAGTAACGCCATGAACAAACATCAACGGGGTTATACGCTGATTGAATTAATGATCAGCTTGTTGTTAGGACTGATGCTGGTTTCAGGGTTCGGCAGCCTTTTTTCGCAAACGCAAAAAAGCGCCGCCATCCAACGCTCACTCAGTTACATGATGGAAGATGGGCGTTATATCCTGGAAGTATTAGGTAGGGAATTACGCCGCACAGGATCCCTGAGAAATAAAAAGACTGCAAGTGGTGACCCTAAAGTAGTGTTTACAGCCGACCCAGCTGATCCAGCTGATACCAATGTATTAGGATCATCTATTAGTTTCTCGAAAGGCGACTACATTAAGGGAGAATATAACGCCGCAGGATTCGGCGCAGCGGCGGATAAACCCTACAATATTAACCGGTTAGCGTTAAGGTATCAGTTAAACAACAACGCTGAATTAGCATCAAATATTCTAGCTTCCATAAATACAGCCTGCGAAAGAAGCATACTCTTAACAGCCGGAGAAGACCCTGCAATCGAAACGCATGTGGTTACGCTTTATTTTTATGTGGCTGTCGATTCTACCAACGTACCTGTACTTTACTGTGTAGCAAACCGGCGAAATTTTAATGATCGTACTAAAGATCAAACATCTGCTGCGGAACCCCTGGTTTCCAATGTCCAAAAGCTGTTAGTAACCTACGGCATTGATTCTGACTTTGTCGCTGATGGCGAGGTTAATTATTATGTGGATGCCAGTAGTGTTCCCGTTACCGTTCCCGACTCCGTTACCACTACCGTTTCCGGTTGGCAACGAGTAATCGCAACTAAGTTATCTGTGGTACTGCGTAGCGATGATGATAATCTAACACAATCCTCAGTTAGCTACACGATAGACGGTACAACCTATACAGCTACCGACAAACGCTTGTATCGGGTTTCGCCGACGACTGTTGCATTCCGTAATAAAATTTAATGTAAGGGAGCTGCTATGAAACAATTCATTGTACCTAACCAGCGCGGAGCGGTCTTAGTCTTTAGCTTAATTATGTTAACACTGCTAACTCTCGTTAGCGTCACGCTGATCCAGCAAAATAAACAAGAACTTGCGATGACCGGAAATACATTGGATCAAACCAAATCGTTAGCGCAGGCTGAAACTGATTTAGCGAACGCACAAATAACAATTGACCACACTCGTTTGGAACCCCCTTCCTATAGCAGTCTCAAGTGCAATAGTGATCCTGCAAAGCAAGTAAATAAAAACCAAATGATTGTGAACCAAGCCACAGGCACGGCAACGGTAACAGGAGTTTATTGCCTGCAGTCTACAATAGAAACTGAATGTACCTATACGGCTGCTGGGGTTCGAGACCCTAACGTAGGCGCCTGTATGTGTGTCAACGGCACCGAACTTTATAATATTAAATGGGAATCGATAGCAGGCGCCTCTAGTTATGGTGCACAGCGGACTGTTGAGTCCAAGTACGCGGTTAATTGTGCTGGCGGACAGTTTTAACTTAATCGTTTTATCCGACAAACACCATCGACTGCATGAATGCTGGAGTAGTGTGCGGCTACCGACGTAAGTCCACAGCAAGCATAAAACCTCAATCTACAATAATGAGAGGCAATTAACAGATTAAACAGAAAAAGCTAGTATAGTCAAGCCGTCCATAATAAAAAACTAAATAGGTGAATGCGATGAAAACAAAAAAAACAATATTATCTCTGGCAATCAGCGCGCTGCTGACGGCTGGAGCGGCAAGTTATCCGATGTCTAGCTATGCTGACAATAAAGATGATGGCGGAACCAAAACAAAAGTGGAAGTAAAGAAAGCTGATAGCTCAACCGGTAAGGCGCAGGCGGCAAGTAACTCCGATAGCGACACACGTGGCAATTCGGACAAGTCGAGCCAAAAAATCACTATCTGCCATGTCCCCCCTGGCAATCCCGCCCAAAAACATACAATCCACATTGCGTTCAGCGCATGGGCTGCACATAAACTCCATACAAACACTAAAGGCCCGGATTATGCCGATTATTTAGGTTCTTGCAACAGCAGAACCGCCACAACCGCTAAGGAATCATTGCACGTTATTTCCGGTTGCACCGGTTCCACCCGCGAAGCATTGGAAACCAAGGTGCAGTCTTATTATAACCCAATTACCGTAGCAGATAGTTCATTGGACGATGATAGCGTCGTCACTGCGATGAGCCAATGCTTGGACAAAGGCGATAGCAGTGATAGCAGTAAAAGCGGGGGAGATAGCAGCAAATCAGCATCAGGTGGCAAAGGCGGTGGACATGATAGTGTGTCAGATAGCGGCCAGCACCATCGGATTAGAGGCTGTCAAAACAAAGACACCTCCCATAAAGCCGACTCCAATGATCCTACTAAACATGGTTTGTCCGATTCCGATAAAAAGGACGGTAACACAAATTATCATAAAACATTAAAAGATGCCGATAGCGGCCACGACACCGCCAAAGGCATTAAGGATCCGGTCGTTGTTTCAGATAGTAATTTAGATGATAGCGGCGTGTGGAAAGAGTACAAAACATGTGCAGCAAAAGACGGCAACGGAAATAGAATAGATTCCAGCAAAACGGGCAAGAAAAAAGGCGATTCTGGACATGGCCAACATATCCTGAAAAGCTGCGGAGATACACAAGACCAAAAACTAAAAGATGCCATTGTCGCCCATAAAGCAAAAACCAGCACCAAGGACATTATCCTGACTGCGGCCATCTACAATGATGCTTCTATTAAAGCACTCATTGATTCCTGTGTTAGCGCGGGGGCAAAAGACAGCGTAACGGATTCTTTTTCATCCAATGTAGCCATCCCTAACGTGGCGATTACTAACGCAACCATCACTAATGCAACCATCATTAACGGAGTGATTACTGGAGGAACCATAACCGCTGGAACCGGCGATATTGCAAATGTTGTTGGAGGGGCAATATCCTCAGGAACGGCCAGTGGCGGAACTACCACGGGCGGATCGACTACAGGCGGAACAACTACCGGTGCAACTATAACCGGTGCGACCATAACCGGTGCGAATGTTTACACTGGAGAAAGTGGCCGACTCTACTTTAGGGAGAATCTTTCACCGCGTCAAAATTAAGAAAATCTACGCTTAGATTTTTAATTTAAATATCGTATCGGTTTTGTATGCTTGGCACGTGTGCCAAGCATACAGGGCCGCACTATTCCGATCATGAATAACAACAAACATAAGCCTACACTGGGTTTCACACTTATCGAATTGCTAATCGTAGTCTCCATTATCGGGATTACGCTGGGAATTGCTGTACCCAGTTTTCGATCACTTATTGCCAGCAACCGTTTAACGACTTCAGCCAACAACCTGCTTAGCGCATTACAATTAGCCAAAAATGAAGCCATGAAAAGCAATCGTCTGGTTATCGTTAGTAAAAATGGCAGTTGGGCAAGCGGCTGGATTGTTTTTTCCGATAACAATCAAGATGGCGCGCAAGCTGTTGACGGCACTGAGCCTACCATCAGTACATTTGACGGGCTTAGCACTGGTTTTACTGTGAACCCGACTAATGGCTACGCTAACGTAGTTACTTATCGTCCGGATGGACACAGCACCACTAATGGAAGTTTCTATTTTTGTTCTCCCGCCAGTACAGCCGATTTTCGAAGGGTGGTCATTGCGTCTACAGGCAGGGCTAAAGTTGAAACGCCAACCACAGAATCATCTACCCCCCAAAAAACCTACGCAACAGCTTGCCCATAGCCTATGTAACAACGCACAAACTATTGGATAACGCCTAGCAGCCCATCTCCTGTCGAAATATCAATCACATGGGGTATGCGGCGCGTACCATTTTCCTAAAAATGAGGAAATAAACAATGAAACTAACTTTATCCCCCATCGCAGTTTTATTGTGTAGCATCACACTGGCGATTGTCGGCTTTTACGCGATTGCTGTGGTGTATTACCCAAATACTTACATTATTAGCACCTACGAAGACTTGTACGGCGAGTGGGCGCAAACTTATGGCTTTTTAACCACATTCATTTTTTCGACACTGATTTCACTAAATAAAAATCACCCGCAGCGCTGGTTTTTTGTTTTATTGGCGGCAGCCAGTTTTTATGTGTTCATGGAAGAAATA
>JANYKK010000240.1 GCA_025361585.1 Methylobacter sp.
CTTATTTTTCGTCATCTGGGTGTTCGGCGAATACCCACTTTACGAGGAAGTAGCCAGCAGCTATAACTACAACCGCGCCGACCATACCAGCTGGTTCTTTTAACATTTCGGTGATATCTAAGATCGCTCCCATGGGATGTCCTACCTATAATTTTGTGTTTTTAGAAATATTGCTAAGTACATAGCAAACGGAATGAGCATAATACTTTAGGAAAAGTTAAAGTCAAGGCTTATTATTATCTACTTTTATGGAGTGATGTAAATATTGTTCTCAGTTGAAAATTTATTGCTCGATAGCCAATGTGGTATAGTTTAGAATCTGTTTTTTGAGTGCTGATACATTTTAAGATAAGGAATTATGATGAATAGATGCGTTAAATTATTACCACTGGTCGCAATTTTCTTTACGTTATCGGCAAACGCTGACGTTCAACTAAAAGATAATACTGAGATTTTAGGAAAATGGAATCTTCATGATGAAGCGGTTTCGCTAACTAGCCCCAAAAAAGCTGTGACTCAGGAATGGGAGTTCAAGGAAGATGGAACCCTTATTTCATCGGCATCGGATGTCGCTGGACGGATCAGTGCGTTAAAGATTGCGTTAAAATATTCTATCGAAAATGGAGAAATCAAAAAACAGGCCTCTCCTGGACGAGAAAAATATGAATCTTGCAAAGTGATTGAAAAAGATGATTCAAACATGATATTAAAGTGCACATATTTCTTCTTTCTAACAAAAAAATAACTTAAAAAAGGATATAGCTATGATAGGTGGCATTGTAATGATTTTTGTGGCCCTCTGGATTTACCAGTCGGCTATGAGAGCAAAAACGAGTAATGTAATGATGTGGGTCGCGATTGGCGCGATTGTCTTTTTTATCGTGCAGTTAGGCTTTATCGACGTCAATCTCTATATAATGGAGGCTATAAAAGGCAGTGAAGGCGGCAGCGACTACGAACGTGATTTAACCAGCATTGGCGATAGAAAAAATGAAGGCGGCTTTCAGGGATTTGGCGGCGTCTTGCTTTCAGTGTACATGGAATTAATGCCGCAAATAGTCGGCTTTTTAGCGGCGGCGCTGGTTCGGATAAAATTTATTACCAAAGAGCCGATTACAGTTGGCAACTTGTTTAGTGACCTTAAAGAAATGTTTCAGAGCATAAAGCAAAGCTTTAAAACGTCTGATAAGTAAACTATATAAAACTGACCATAAAAAAAAGCCCAAGTGATGCTTGGGCTTTTTTTATGGTTGCCGGTTTATCTGCCGACCTTTAAATGTTACTTGCCTAAAATGGCAGATACAAGAAAGATGAGGCCGCAAACGAAGAGCACAGTAAAAACCACCCCCGCAATAATATAGGTTGAAAGAGAACCTTGTTCGAAGTCTTTTTGCCGGTTTTCGTCGCTTTGTACGCCAATGGCAGCAGCGAGTACGCTCTTTATAACTTGAGTTATCGTGGGTTTTGACATGCTCATCTCCGGCAAAAAATAGTAAAAAATAATAGTGCTTGGTTGCGTTTTAAGCAATGATTATATCCAATCCCATAACCCCTGGCCCAATCCTATGAGCAAAACAGAACTATTAAAGCAGTGCTTGTCCCAAAGAATCTTATTTCTCGATGGCGCGATGGGCACGATGATCCAAAGCTACAAGCTGGAAGAAAAAGATTATCGCGGCGAGCGTTTTGCTCAGTGGGAGGTCGACCTTAAGGGCAACAACGACCTGTTGTCGTTGACCCAGCCGGACATTATTAAAGCCATTCATAGCGCGTATTTTGAGGTTGGCTCCGACATCGTTGAGACCAATACATTCAACGCGACCAGCATCGCGATGGCCGATTACAAAATGGAATCGCTAGCCTATGAAATCAATGTTGCGGCGGCGCGTGTGGCTAAAGAGGCAGCTGACGAATATACTCAAAAGACGCCGGAAAAGCCGCGTTTCGTGGCAGGCGTTTTAGGCCCCACCAACCGTACGGCTTCGATGTCGCCCGATGTCAACGACCCGGGCTTTCGCAATATCTTTTTCGACGACTTAGTTGTCGCCTACACCGAAGCCACGCATGGACTGATCGACGGCGGCGCGGATATTATCCTGATTGAAACTGTGTTCGATACGCTGAATGCCAAAGCCGCCATCTTTGCGGTCGAACAAGTTTTTGAGCAGATAGGTTACAAACTACCGGTGATGATTTCCGGCACGATTACCGATGCATCGGGCAGAACGTTGTCCGGGCAGACCGTTGCCGCGTTCTGGAATTCTTTAAAGCATGTCGAGCCAATCTCGTTCGGCTTTAACTGTGCATTAGGCGCAACCGAATTGCGCCAACATATCGAGGAATTGTCGGGCATAGCCGACACCCACATCTCTGCCCATCCCAACGCAGGCTTGCCTAACGAGTTCGGCGAATACGACGAAACCCCCGAAGCGATGGCCGCAGAATTGGCCGATTGGGCGAAAAACGGTTTTTTAAATATTATCGGCGGTTGCTGCGGTACCTCGCCAGCCAATATCAAAGCAATAGTCGAAGCCGTACAAAAACACCCCCCCAGAAAAATCCCCGAGATCCCCAAACAATGTCGGTTATCAGGACTCGAACCGATGAACATCGGCCCTGATTCGTTGTTCGTCAATGTCGGCGAACGCACCAACGTAACCGGTTCGGCAGCGTTCAAGCGACTGGTCATCGAAGGCGATTTTGAAGCGGCATTGGATGTCGCCAAACAGCAAGTCGAAAACGGCGCGCAGATTATCGACATCAACATGGACGAAGGCATGCTGGATTCCAAAGCCGCGATGGTGCGCTTTTTGATGCTGATCGCCTCCGAGCCGGACATCGCCAAAGTGCCGATCATGCTGGACTCGTCCAAATGGGATATTTTGGAGGCCGGTCTTAAATGTATTCAGGGCAAAGGCGTGGTGAACTCTATTTCGCTGAAAGAAGGCGAAGCGGCGTTTATCGAACACGCCCAACTTGTGCGCCGTTATGGCGCGGCGGTTATCGTAATGGCCTTTGATGAAGACGGGCAGGCTGATACCAAGACCCGAAAAATCGAAATATGCCAACGGGCCTATAAAATATTGACCGAACAAGTCGGCTTCCCGCCTGAAGACATTATTTTCGACCCTAATATTTTCGCCGTCGCCACCGGCATTGACGAGCACAACAATTACGGCGTGGACTTCATCGAAGCCACCCGCGAGATCAAACGCACCCTACCCTACGCGCTGATTTCCGGCGGAGTATCCAACGTCTCGTTCTCGTTCCGGGGCAATAACCCGGTGCGGGAAGCAATACATGCAGTATTTTTATACCATGCGATACAAGCAGGCATGGATATGGGTATTGTCAATGCGGGTCAATTGGCGATTTACGAAGACATTCCCCGTAATTTGCGCGATGCGGTTGAAGCGGTCATATTGAATACCCACGACGGCAGCGGCACCGACAAATTGCTGGAACTTGCCGAAAAATATCGCGGCGACGGCAGCAGCAGCGCCGCAAAAGAGCAAGACCTGGAATGGCGCAGCTGGCCGGTCAGCAAACGTCTGGAACATGCGCTGGTCAAAGGCATCACCGACTACATCGACGAAGATACCGAACAGGCCAGACTGGAAGCCGAACGCCCGTTGCACGTCATCGAAGGCGCATTAATGGACGGCATGAACGTAGTCGGCGATTTGTTCGGCGCGGGCAAAATGTTCCTGCCGCAAGTGGTCAAATCGGCGCGGGTGATGAAAAAAGCCGTGGCTTATCTGATGCCGTTTATGGATGCCGATAAAGCCGCAGGCGACCGGCAAACCAAAGGCAAAATCCTGATGGCGACCGTCAAAGGCGACGTACACGACATCGGCAAGAACATCGTCGCGGTGGTCTTGCAGTGCAACAACTACGACGTGATCGATATAGGCGTGATGGTACCTGCCGAAAAGATTCTACAAACCGCCCGATTGGAAAACGTCGATATTATCGGCTTAAGCGGCCTGATTACACCGTCGCTGGATGAAATGGTGCATGTCGCTAAAGAAATGCAGCGTCAGGGTTTCACCATCCCGTTGATGATCGGCGGCGCGACCACTTCGCGCGCGCATACCGCGGTAAAAATCGCGCCGAATTACGACGGCCCGATAGTTTACGTGACCGATGCGTCACGCGGCGTCGGCGTCGCCAGCAACTTGCTCAGCGCCGATTTAAAAGACGAGTTCGTCAAAAACATCAGCGACGAATACGAGGAAGTCAGGGAGCGGCACAAAGGCCGCGAAGCCAAAACCAAGCAACACACTATAGAAGAAGCCCGCCGCAATAAATTCAACTGGGGCAACTACGAACCGGTTAAACCGTCGTTCCTGGACATTAAAATCATCGACCGTTTCCCGTTGGACACGCTGGTCTGGTATATCGACTGGTCGCCGTTTTTCCAAACCTGGGAAATGGCCGGAAGTTATCCCAAAATACTCGATGACGAAACCGTAGGCGTCGAAGCCAGAAAGCTGTTTGAAGACGCGCAGGACATGCTGAAAAAAATCATCCGCGAAGAATGGCTGAGCGCCCGCGCCGTGGTCGGCTTCTTCCCCGCCAACAGCGACGGTGATGATGTCGTGGTGTACACCGATGACAGCCGCACCCGGACAAAGGAAATCCTGCATCATTTGCGCCAGCAGAACGTCAAAGCGCCGGGTAGGCCGAATTACTGCCTGTCGGATTTCATTGCCCCGATTGACAGCGGCAAAGCCGACTATATCGGCGCTTTCGCGGTCACGACCGGCATCGGCATTGAGCAAAAACTGCAAGAGTTCGAACAGGACAATGACGATTACAGCTCGATCATGCTCAAAGCGCTGGCCGACAGATTGGCCGAAGCCTTTGCGGAATATATGCACCAGGTGGTCAGAAAAGAGTATTGGGGTTACGCCGAAGATGAAGTACATGAGGCCGACCAGTTAATCAACGAAGCCTATCAAGGCATACGGCCAGCGCCGGGTTATCCAGCCTGTCCCGATCATACCGAGAAAGGCAAATTGTTTGAGCTGCTCAACGTGACCGAACATACCAGCATAGAGCTGACCGAAAGTTATGCGATGTACCCCGCTTCAGCGGTAAGCGGCTGGTATTTCTCCCATCCCGAATCGCAGTATTTTAATGTCGGTAAGATAGATAGGGATCAACTGCAAGATTACGCCAAGCGCAAAGGCATCGCCGAAGAAGTGGCCGAACGCTGGCTGGCAGCACATTTGCACCATTAATATGCGCTTGATGCTGCTTAGCACCTCCGGCTGCCATCTTTGCGAACAGGCAGAGATTATTATTAATGCCTGTGTGCCGGATGGCATTGAGACTGTGGATATTGCCGAACAGGAACAGTGGCAGGAACAATATGCCGTGCGCATTCCGGTTCTGTACGATTCGGAGAGCGGGCGGGAGCTAGGTTGGCCGTTTAATTTGGCCGATGTCGAGGCTTTTATTGGTCGCGTAGCCTGTATGTAGCATAGCGGAATACGATGACCGGCGACTTTTGATGGCGCAAAAACCAAGGTGCCCCAGTTCATTGACAAGTATTGTCGTTATTACCTGTATGACTGAAAATACTTGCATTGCATAATCAAAGAACTGAGCGGAGAATCCGACATGAAAAGATTGTTTGTCGCATTATTGGCGGTTTTAGCAATGCAGAACCTGTCTGCTGAACCCAGGCTGTCGATTGGTGAATTTAGCCGTAACCGACTCGACGGCTGGGTGCACAAAAGTTTTAAAGACGAAACCCGCTATCAATTGCAAACTCTGGATGGCGTCGTGGTATTGAAAGCTGACAGCCATGCCGCCGGTTCCGGGCTGTTCCGGGAACAACGCATCGATCTCGAACAAACGCCGATTCTGAATTGGTCGTGGCGCATTGCCAACCGCTTGAGCGGGCTGAATGAGCAAAGCAAGGCCGGTGACGATTACGCCGCCCGCATTTATGTGGTGGTCAAGGGTGGCCTGATGTTTTGGCAAACCAAGGCGATCAATTATGTTTGGACGAGCAATACTGCAAAGGATACCGTCTGGCCTAACGCCTTTGCCGGCGATCATGCGATGATGCTGTCTTTGCGAGGCCCGGAAGCGGCACTGAATGTCTGGTACAGCGAAAAGCGCAATGTCAGATCCGACCTGCAAAAGCTGTTCGGCGAAGACTTGCGCTACATTGATGCGGTGGCGCTGATGACCGATACCGACAATAGCAATGGCCAGGTATCTGCCTATTACGGCGACATTTGGTTTTCCAAGGATTAACAAGTCATCAGTAATTTTTTCGCCATTAGTCAGCGAAAGAAAACACCACGCCGCAACCGCGTACAAATTCGCCGCCAACGCTGTAATGCGCAATCCGTAGGACGCAATAGCGTACGGGGCTCAAATAGGAATAAATACCCTAGCAACCGACTGAATGGCACCTTTGATCTGCCGGTGAGTCCTGTCTGCCATGATTTGCGCCATCATATCTTGAGCATTAATTATTTTTCCGAACAGTCTTTCAAAGCTCAGGTTTAGCTCGTCCTTTTCACCAGTGCTTAACAAAAACAGCTGATTATTACTATCGTACTTGGTTCTGAGCAGCCATGAAGCCAACTCAATGTTACGGGCGCTATCGTATAGTTTTTGAGCTTCCAGCGCATTATAGAAATACACGGATCTATGCCCATCATAAGAATCCAGAACCATGCTTTCCAAGCCCACGATGAATGCTTTCACTCTGTCACCTTCGTATTTCTGGTCGAATGCCAGACGAATCGCGTTGATGCTGGTTTTGTTATTTACCTTAGGAAACGGATAGGTTGTGATCGGGGCAACGGACTTCTCAATTGAGGCATGTCCTTCCTTTTTCCATTCCCTGGGATTGCGCTTGTACAATTTCACAGCTAACTCCTTGAGCGCTGCAAAAACCATTCTCTGATGAGTTTCTGTCACCAGATCAATATCGCTTTTTATCACGGAACTGAATTCAAAGGCCCGCCCTTTGACACTCTGTTTACCACCGGCACATCCGTTCACCAGTAGTGGACTTAATAAGGCAAATACAATCAGTTTCTTGTTTTTTTTCGATTGAATAACGAGATCTCCGCAAATTGACTTTGAAAACCCTTAGTTTTTTTAATTATATGTGAAATAGCGTAAAAAGTTACCCTTTTTATCGTAACCTAAAACCGGCCGCCACCTATCTGAGCCGGTGAAATTCCTTGCAACCACCCCTCAACTTCCGGCTCCACGGCGCGGCCTTGCGGATTGAAAAAAGTAAACGGCACGGACACCAGTTCCATGCCGTTGTTAATCTGCACTGCAAAATGCAGATGTGGGCCGGTGGTAAAACCCGAATTTCCTGAATAGCCTATTAATTGTCCGGCGCTCACCGCCAAACCGGGATAAACTTGGTTCCTTTTCAGTTCCAGGTGGGCATAAATCGTCATGGCACCATCGTCGTGCAAGATCCTGATGTTGTTGGCTTGGGCGTTATACGCCTCATAGGCTCCGCTCTTATAAAAATTATCCTCGGACTCCAGAACGATGCCCGATTTCGCCGCATAAACGGGCGTTCCAATCGGAATGGAAAGATCGACAGCATATTGGTTTTGCGCGTCGTGATGGCTGAAACCGCCGTAAAAAGCCTGGGAAATTTGAACCAAAGTACCGGGAGCTATCGGCGGTAAATAGCTGGTTGTGGATTTATAGTTAGTTAAAGGGCGGCCGATGATATAGCGGTATTTAAGTGCGAGCTTCCATGATTCAAGCTCATCGACGGGATTTATTTCAAAAAGTATGTCCGATTTTCCGGGTTCGATGACAAACAGCCTGGGTAGGTCGGGAGTCGCCCGGATGTTGTCCTGCTCGGTAAAATCGATTTCAACTTCGACGGGGCCTGCATAATCATTACGGATATAATATTTGGGATGGTGTTCTTCGCCCGATTGCAATAACGAGACTAATTGCTTGGGCGCGACTTTTAGTTCGGTTTGCTTTTTCTCTGCCGCTGTTGGTTTATCGCTAAAAGGCCATACACCTTGCTCTTCCTGATATTTATAGAGTTTTTGGGCGGCACTATTAAACGAACACAGCAACAAGAGGACAAGAAATAACAGTGATATTTTCATGGTGATTCACTGAAAGAAAAAGCTGGCTTTTAGCTTTTAACTCTCAGGTCGACTGGGAAATAAAGGGTCTACAACCAAAATCGGGATAAACAACGCAATCATAACCGCAATCGAAATAAAAGCCGGGTTAATAATGCCAGCCAGCCAATAGGCTGCCAAGCTTCCCCATACCATGCGCATTGGTTTTGGTACTTTAACAATTTTCAAAATAGGCTCCTTAGAGTAAATAGCCTTTGCGGTGCATCATTCGTGCTGGATGCGTTTTACACTGTTTAATAGCTTTTTGGTATTATGCCAGTTAAATTCAATGTGCGTCCATTTACAAAAGACGCCAAAAAACCGATTTAAAATAAAACATGCCTCATTCGGACAGTAAGTATTGGGATTGTTGCGCTCCCATTGCCGGGCTTTTACTCACCTTATCTTTTGCCCCCTTCGATTATTCCGGTCTGGCGCTGCTGGCGCTAGCGTTTTTGTTTGCGGCTTGGCTGAACATTTCCGCTAAACGCGCGGCTTTGCGCGGCTATTTATTCGGCTTGGGCGCGTTCGGTTCTGGCGTGACCTGGGTTTACATCAGCATGCACGATTTTGGCGGAGCCGGTGTATTCGGATCGGGTTTGCTGACAGCCCTGTTCGCGGCCTTCTGGGCCTTGTTTCCGGCTCTGGCGGGTTATCTCTCGGTAAAAATGCAGGGGCCGAGTCGAGTCGTACTGGTGCCGGTTATCTGGATACTCGTTGAATATTTTCGAGGCTACTTGCTGCTGAACGGGTTTCCCTGGTTGCAGATTGCCTATTCCCAAATAGAAACGCCGCTGGCTGGGTACATTCCGGTATTGGGCGCTTACGGCACCGGCTTTATCGTGGCGTTAACGGCTTCGGTTGTAGTGGAGATTGTTCGGACGATTGCACAGCGTTGTGGTGGGGGCGAATTTATTCGCCCAGGGCGACTGACAAATCTGCCTGGAGCAGATTTGCACTGGCCCGAAGGGTGCATGACAGGGAAGTCTTGCATGAATTCGCCCCTACAGTTAATCGTGCTGCTGGCAATCCTATGGGGAACTGGCGGCTGGCTGCGTAATCAAACCTGGACGCATGAAATCGGTCAACCCATTCGCGTTTCGATGATTCAAGGCAATATAGGGCAGGATCAAAAATGGCGGCCGGAAAATAAAATCAATACGCTATTAAAATATAAAAGGATGACAGAGGAGCATTGGGATTCCCAGGTGATTATCTGGCCGGAAACTGCAATCCCTGCCTATCTGGATCAGGTTGAACAAAACTTCTTAGCACCCTTGGCTAACGATGCCAAGCAGCATAATACCGATTTAATCATCAGCGTCCCGGTACAGGAACAATCCCCGATAAAAAACTTCAATGCGGTGATAACCCTGGGCAAGGAGCAACACATGTACCGCAAAACCCATTTACTGCCTTTCGGGGAATACCTGCCGCTGAAACCCCTGTCGGGTTTTGTACTGGACATGATCCATATCAGGCTGGGAAATTTCACGCCAGGGGCAATCGACCAACCCTTGTTGAAAGCAGGCGGCTACCCGTTCATAACCTTGATCTGCTATGAAGACGCATTCGGCGCTTTGAGTATTCGAGGCTTGCCGGATGCGGCGTTCCTGGTTAACGTGACCAATGACGGTTGGTTCGGCGATACCATAGAACCTCATCAGCATATGCAAATGGCAAGAATGCGGGCAATGGAAACCGGGCGTTTTTTGCTGCGGGCGACAAACACCGGCACGACGGCTATCGTTTCGCCTATGGGTGAGATTATCAACCAAGCGCCGTTGTTTCAGGAAACGGCGCTGACCGGCATGATAACGCCGATGGGCGGCATGACGCCTTATGCGAGATTTGGCGACAAACTGATTATTGCGGCAATGGTTGTTTTGTTGTTGGGTTTGATGGGGTATAGGAAGTTTTTAAAATTGAAAAGTAGGGCGTATTAGCGCAACGTAATACGTCTTCCGATTTTTAGGAGCTGGTCGGCCCGTGCCAATCGCCATCAGCCCGAGGTGTTGCTCTGGACAAGGCGCTTTCGACATCACGCCAGCCTTCGCAACTGT
>JANYKK010000342.1 GCA_025361585.1 Methylobacter sp.
TGGTCTTCATGGACAGACCGCTCCCGTTGCACGGACATTTGTTTCGGCAAACTGATTTATGCCGCATTTTTCATCGCTGACTTTTGCGGTATTCTCGCAAGTAGCCAGAGGTTATGAGCAAGGATTGCCCATGACACTGCCAGTTCGCGGTGCTCAAACCCCTTGCTCAATAATGGCCGCCCCAAGAAATCATTTTTCAGTATTCCGATTCGTCCTTCCGTTTGTGCCCTTCTTTTTTGTATTTCTCTGAACTTCGGATCTTTCAGCCGTTCTTTCAACATGCCTGGATCTCTTGGGCATATTGCATCAGTCATCTCCTCTTTCTGCACCCATTGGTGACTTGCCTGACTGGAGAAACCACGATCCGCACCAACAGCAGATGGATAGCGTTCAAAAACCGTCTTCATGCGCGTCAGACTTGTTTTCATCAGCGCGATATCTCCAGGACTGATTGCCTTTTCCAGTTTCCAGTCAACAATAAGACCATCAGTCTGTTCTGCCAGCAACAGTGTGTTGCCAAATTCCACCTCCGCATCAGCCTTGTTTCTGACGATTACATGGATGTCCGGTTCGTACAGCGACAGTATCTTGTCCTGATTCTCCACCTTTCTCCCACCGATAATCCGTTCATGCGCCTGCCGTATTGCCGCCGGCAACTGTTCAACAATACCCGCAATTCTCGCAATAATCTGACGGACCTCTCCTTCATGCAAGTCCGTCTCCTGCCGCCAGCGAGTCTGAAGCCGCGCACTGTAACGCTCTGCATGTTTCTTGACTATCTTCGTCAAACGTTTCATTTGCCGCAGCACAGTCTTTCGCCGTTTCACACTGTCCAGACGGCGCCGACTCTGGCTCATTTCGATGCTTAGACGATTCACTGCCTTCAAAAATGCATCAGGATCAGGCATCCGATACTTCAGCCCGTGTTTGCGAATCACCTTCACTGCTTTCATCAGTGTTCGCACCCCATCCCGCAACAGAACCCAGTCTGTCGGAAAGTGGATATTGGCCTTAACGCACGTAGTGTCAGAGAGATACACGTCCAGCTTTAAGGCTCTCTCCATGTCCAGACTCCCGGCATTATCAATTGCCATACGATTTAACAGGTCGATCAATTCGCGCACTTGAGACTCCGGGATCAACTTGTCATGTCGCTCCAAGGTACTCTTGGTTGGCACCTTTGTCTGCTCCAACCGGTCAATCCGGCAGAACCATTGCAACAATGCACATTCCGCCAGTCGCAGGCTGAACTTCCTGTATTCCTTCTCCGTCAACTGACGGGCTATATTGCACCGGAATGCCTGCCGGCACATGCGTTCATATCGTGCCGTAGCCTTTTCTGAAGGTTCCCTGAAACGTTTGCCTTCTTTTTCCGCAACCGCACGCAGTTCCGTCATCCACTGAACCATGCACTTCTCGATGTACGAGTCTTCTATCCCGCTTAACCGTAACAACTCATCAATCCGCAATAATCGCGCCTCATTCCGCAGATAATCCACGTTTCCCACAACCACAGGAAGTGCCCGCCTGAATTCCAATTGCTCCGCGCCCCGTTTCTTCATAAAGTTCTCCTTTCCATTGACTTGGAATGCGAACATTTATACTCTATGGATATCCATAGAGCAAGAAAGGAATCGTCATTATGGGTTATCCAACCAAAATACAACTGATCAGCCGCCAGAAGGGAAACCAGTGGTACGTCAACTTCCCGAATGCTCTGGCCGAAGCCATGAACTTCGTCAAAGGCGAAACTGTCGAATGGACAGTCATCTCAAGAGCCTGCCTCGAAATGAAGCGACAACGACAGGTCAGTGCCCGAAAGAAAAAGTGACAAACACCGGAAAACGGCACCCCGAAAGCACACCATAAACCATCAATTTCCCGCAAAACCTCAAATTCCGACCTCTTTGCTCTCTTTTCATGCTCTACTTCACCGACTCTACTATGCTTCACGTCGCAGTGGGACAGGCCCTAGCTATCTCACAACAAACTGAACGAAACTGGCGGTTTCAGGAGTGACCATTTCCGCGAAATCGCAGAAGGCACATTAATCAGTTTTTTCTAAGAAATATTTTTCGTAAAGAACCTCCATGCATCGCCGTTCATATTCTCGAACTTGGTGTGATATTACTCCTGCGG
>JANYKK010000358.1 GCA_025361585.1 Methylobacter sp.
CCTGTCATCACCCGCACCGCCCATCAGGGTGTCGTTGTTGTCCCCGCCCCACATTCGGTCATTGCCCAATCCGCCCGATACGCTATCGTTACCGGCGCCTCCGTCCAAATAATCATTCCCGGCACCACCCAGCAGTGTGTCGTTGCCGCCTTCGCCATACAAGGTATCGTTGCCGTCACCACCATCCAGGGTGTCGTTGCCCTCCGCACCAATGCCGTTACCGTTGTCTCCCGAGATAATGTCGTCGCCCGCCCCGCCTAGCAGGTTGTCGTCGCCACCATTGCCCCATAGCTTGTCATTGCCGTCGCCGCCATCGATAATGTCGTTGCCTTCCTCGCTTGAGCCCCCGACATCGCCATAAAGCAAGTCGTTACCAGCGCCCCCCAGCAAATTATCGTTGCCAGCCCCGCCTATCATGGTGTCGTTACCGGCAAGTCCGCTCAGGGTGTTGTCGGCATCATTGCCAAGGAGAGTATTGTCCTGTGCGTTACCGGTGCCGTTGATGTTGGCGGTGCCGGTCAAATTCAGGTTTTCGATGTTATCGGAAAGACTGAAATCCGCCGAGGCATACACGCTGTCCGCCCCTTCGCCCGCCCGCTCAATCACCGTATCGGCGCTATTGTCCACAACATAACTATCGTCGCCTAAGCCGCCAGCCAGCGTATCCGCTCCCAAACCGCCGTCCAGCACGTTGTTGCCACTGTTGCCGGTGATCGTGTTGGCCAACGCGTTGCCAGTCCCGTTCAACTTCCCGCTACCGGTCAGGACGAGATTCTCGACGTTATCCGTCAGGGTGTAGCTGATGCCGGATTGAACGATGTCGATGCCTTCACCCGGATTTTCGTTGACGATGTCGCCGGCATTGTCAACCAGGTAGGTGTCGTTGCCTTGACCGCCGCTCATGACGTCGCTGCCGGTGCCGCCATCGATGTAGTCGTTGCCTGCCCCGGCATCTATGCTGTCGTTGCCGTCTCCGGCCAGGATAATGTCGTCCCCCGCCAACGCTTTGATGCGCTCGTTCATCGCGGTGCCTTGGATGATGTCTGCGTCGGGCGTACCGACGACATCCATGCCAATATCGATGACTTCTTGCAATGACAAGGTGCGGTCGGCAAAGACAAACGTATCAATTGAGCTGCTATTGAGCGGGTCGTTGGGGTTGAAGTTGTCGATGTGCAGTTCGTCGCCGTTGGCGAAACTGAGTTTGAGCGAACCCAACCCGATGGTGATGCCGGAGTCGGCGAAGTTGAAGTTGAATTGGATGCCGTTGCCGCCTGCGCCCGAGTCGGCAATGTGACTGGTGCCGAACCCGGCATCGAGCACGTACCAATCGCGCCCTTCGCCGCCGTCGAGGGTGTTGTTGCCGCCTTGGGCGATGAGGGTGTCGTTGCCCGCTCCGCCATAGAGTTGATTATTGCCTGTGCCGCCAATCAGAATATCGTCGCCGCCTTCGCCATACAAGCTGTCGTTGCCGTCGCCGCCGTTCAGGTAGTCGTTGCCTTCCGCGCCGGTACCGTCACCGTTATCGCCAATGAGGGTATCGTCTCCCGAACCGCCCAGCATGACATCGTTACCGTCGTTGCCGTAAATGTAGTCGTTACCGCCCTCCCCATAAATAACATCATTGCCCGCCCCGGCCAAAACGAAATCACGTCCATCTCCTGCGTAAATAATGTCGGCTGCGTCGTCTTTAGGATCGCTTTGGCCGGTAATAACGGAACCCATGTTAACAAGGTCTGAACCATAAAATTGTATATCGGCTGGTGTAACCGGCAAAAAAAGTTGATTGTATATCCTGTGAGGGAATGTACCAATGGCCTCCCAGTTCTGGAATTGCGGTAAATAATCCTTATCGCCCAGAATATCGTCATCACCCGCCCCCGCAATCAGCAAATCCGATCCGCTGCCGCCGGACAATACGTCGTTATCCGCACTGCCCACGAGAATGTCGTTACCCGCGCCACCCCCTAGCCAGTCGCCTTGAAGGTCGGTGTCTGTATCGGTGTTGCCGTTGAGAATGGCCTGTTCCGTAGTGATTTGACTGTTGCTGTACAGACGATCATCGCCTTTCAGTCCACCATACAAAATATCTTTACCCCCTCGTCCTTCGATGATGTCGTTGCTCTTGCCCACTGTCCAACCGGCAATATAGTCATCAACGTGCCCGTTTATGTTGCCTACCAGAATTTCGTCGGGAGGTGGTAGCGGAACAGCTCCATCAAGGCTGATGCCGAGCTCACCGGCATGGTAGTGCTGGAGGGTAAGACTGCCATCTACCACTAGAGTTGCGCCGCTAGGGCTATTAATGTCACCGGACACAACGCTGTATGTATGCTTGTGGTCGGTACTTTGGTAAGTGCGGTTGTCTCCGGTCTGGTTGCCGCCGGTCAGTAGTTCGTTATCCAGGTAGACGCTGCCTTGACCATCGCTGTCCAGAATCGTGTCGCCGGTACTTGCGTGATAGGTATCGTTTCCCGCACTTCCTTCCAGCAGGTCATTACCCATTCCGCCAATCAAAGTATCAGCGCCTGCTCCCGCAATTAACACGACCCCATTGGATTTATATTTATCAAGCAATGGGGTCTCGATCAAATTTACTCCCGAGACAGTGAGGTTGTCGTCGTTATTTGTGCCGTAGAGAATAGGCTTGTTGCCATCAAGGAACCGTGTTGATCCTTTTTGGAACAATTGCTCTGTAAAAGATAAAGCATTCGTAACAATGGTTCCCACTAGCCCAGGATTGGGTGGCACCGCTGTTGACGCGGCATTGACATAATCCATAAATGTAAACTGCTCCTTTAATACTCGGAGCCCATCGAAAGAGATAATTACTTTACGACCAATTCCAGAAGGATCAATAAGAGGTTCCAATGCAAAATTAACTAATGCTGAAAATCCAGAATTTGATTTGAAATCAAAGTTTTCTGTACCATCATTGGAATAAGGAGCAATTCCAAAGTTTTTAATGTAGCGTGTACCATCAGCCTCAATAATAAAAGTAGCATTATCATCAATTTGGAACGCTGTAGATTCCCATATATAGGCTCGTTCTAGATAATTATCCTGTCCATCATCATATAGTGACTGCTGAATACTAACAATTTTATCGTCAATAGTATTAAGGCCCAATGCTGTGTATAAGTCCTGTTTTGTATAAGTCCCAGGTGGAAAACCAGATGATGTTACAGAAAAAAACTGTTTTACAACTTCAAAAAAAGCTGGTGAAGCAAAACGACCTGGACCACTTATCATATATTCATTTATATCAACGCTTTCATTCGTTGCCTTTCCCTCAGGACGAATAAGACTGTCATCTACAAGATTTTGAGGTGCTGTTTTCGTGCCATACAGGTAGAGATTTGTTACTTCTTCAGCAGTTAATAGGCTCATGTTGATTTTCCTTCAATAAAATTTTTTGTTTAACCTAATTCCCAAACTAATTCGCCACAGTTACTTATCCCTGGGAATATTTCTATTAATTTAGATTGTACAGTGCCATCGTTCTCACGATATTGTAATAAGTACCTGATACCTATAACTGAAGACTTAAAACCAGTTAGGCGATTCAAACAACCCACTGTATCGCCGTCCCCTCCAATTGAAATGTAATTTGTAGTTACTTGACAACAGCTTGAATTAACTTCAAAAAATTCATCAATATTTCGATAAGGGATAGCGTTTTCTGGCCATGCATTAATAGTATTCCACTGCGGAACACCATTTTTTGTGTTTAGTTGATCATGTACATATCCCCGTTTTGGATACCCTGTCAATATATCAGTCACTGCAATTTTAATCTTCTCTTTATCAGATAGAAAACGGAATTGTTTAAAGCAAAAGCCAGAATAATTCAAACCTAAAATAATGGTCAGTAAACTCACCAAAACAAACTTGATGGAATTGTTTTTAATATGTGAAATCACAGTTGTTTACCTTGTGTTATACAAGCATCATGTGGCGCAATACACTGAAGCTGTTGCGCCTTGATCTTCCTGTCAGATGAGACATCGACAATGCTCTAGTCGAAGCTTTGAAAGAAATAGGGGGCAGACCACGTTCTTGCACTGACCGATTTCTGTTTTTCATTCAAATTCCCTTCTTCAGTTTTTGGAATTGATATTCTGCCGTGCGCCCATTCTTGGCGGTTGATGTAGATATTGGTGTTTATGAGCTTTTGAGCTCTAAATTTGCTAGCAGCTTGTCTAGCTTTTTAAATAGGTCGACTTAAGCGCAATTTTGCCTAGTTACCGTCTCAATGTCCATATTTTTACGATAACAATTATATTTTTTAGCTGCGCAGTTCCGATTCAGAGCCGCCACATAGCCCCAATGAGATTGGAAGCGGAAACTGTTTGACCAGCGACTGGACTGGAGAATTTCACATTTTCTGCGAGTTCTTCGATCAGCTAATAGGAAGTTATCGCCACCACCGAAAAGTTGCTCATCCGCCGCACCACCAGCCAACGTGTCGTTACCGGCAAGTCCGCTCAAAGTGTTGTCGGCATCGTTGCCGAGCAGGTTGTTGTTCTGCGCGTTACCGGTGCCATTGATGTTGGCGGTGCCATCGATTGAGCTGCTATTGAGCGGGTCGTTGGGGTTGAAGTTGTCGATGTGCAATTCGTCGCCATTGGCAAAGCTGAGTTTGAGCGAACCCAGGCCGAGGGTGATGCCGGAACCGCCGAAGTTGAAGTTGAATTGGATGCCGTTGCCGCCTGTACCGGAATCGGCAATGTGGCTGCTGCCGAACCCGGCATCGAGCACGTACCAATCGCGCCCCTCGCCTCCGTCGAGGGTGTTGTTGCCGCCTCGGGCGATCAAAATATCGCCCCCGGCCCCACCCTGGAGTGTGTTGTTGTCCATATCGGCGATGAGTGTGTCATTACCGTCGCCGCCGTCCAGTGTGCTGCCGCCTCCGGCTGAGGAAAGGTAATCGTCCCCCGCGCCGCCGAATAGTGTGTTGTTGCCGCCATCGGCGACGAGCCGGTCGTCGCCCGCGCCCGCATCAAGGGTGTTGTTGCCCCCGGCTGCGGAAAGTAGGTCGCTCCCCGATCCACTTGTTAATGTATTATGTCCGCCTTCTGCGACCAGGGTGTTGGCGCCTTCGCCGCCATCCAGGTGGTTGTTACCGTCCTTGGCGGAAAGGTAGTCGTCGCCTGCTCCGGCGAATAAGGTATTGTAGCCGCCGCCATCGACGATGAGGCTGTTGGTTCCGTCGCCCGCATCCAGGTAGTTGTGTCCGCCCGTTGCCTGGAGGCTGTCATTGCCCGAGCCTGCCAGTAAGGTGTTGTTGCCGCCCTCCGCGTACAGGCTGTTGTTGCCTTCTTCGCCATCCAGGTAACTGTTTGCGCCCCCGGAATTAATCGAGTCGTCGCCCTTGCCGCCGAATAAGGTGCTGTCTGCACCGAGGGATGAGAGGGTATCGTTGCCGTCCCCTCCGTCCAGGTAGTTGGCGCCGGTTCCGCCGTAGAGGCTGTCCTGTCCCGCCCCACCGGCCAGTATATCGTCACCGCCTTCCCCGTACAGGATGTCGTTGCCATCGCCGCCGTCCAGGTAGTCGTTGCCTTCC
>JANYKK010000378.1 GCA_025361585.1 Methylobacter sp.
ATCGTAAATATCATAGACGGCGGCGTGAAACTGCCGGGCAATCAGCAAGCTAACCAAAAAGATTCCGATGAAATTTAATACCAGACTCAGGCAAACCATTAAACAACTCTCGTTCCCATGCGCTACGCTCGTCGTTATACACAAGCTTGTTCAAGACTGTCATTTGGGCATGGACGTTGACTTGGATGTAGATGTGTATAACGACAAGAGCTGGAGCTTGGGAACCAGCGTAAATATGAAACCTTTATTCGCCAGTTCCCAAGCTCCAGCTTGGGAATTCAGTGCGGGAAGCTCCGGCTTCCCGTCTTTATTGGCGGCCATGCTCGTTCTTGCCCCGCTGTCCGCTCAAGCCGTCGAGCCTGTCGCGCCCGGCTCCGGCAACATGCTGCAACAGATTCAGCCGGTCAATCCGCCTGCGCCCTCCCCTACCGGGCCGAAGCTGAATATCGAACGGAAAGAGGCCGGCAAGCTGCCGCCCAGTGCGCCGTTTGTAGTCAAATCCATCCAAATCACCGGCAATGAAAAGATCGACACACCGACTTTGCACGCGCTGGTCGCGGATGCCGAAGGCAAAAGCCTGACGCTGCCCCAAGTGGACGAACTGGCTGCACGGATTACCGAGTATTATCGCAGCCACGGCTATCCTTTAGCCAGGGCGTTCATCCCGGCGCAAACGATTGCTGTCGGCGTGGTGCGGATCGAGGTCATGGAAGCGAAGTACGGCAAAATCCGGCTCGACAACCACAGCAAGGTCAGCGATTCGTTATTGCAGGATACGTTGTCGCCATTGCAAAAAGGCCAAACTATCGGCCAGTCGGGACTCGATCATGCGATGCTGCTGCTGTCCGATATTCCAGGCGTTACGACCAATGCAACAATGAAGGCGGGCGGAGCGGTCGGGACTTCCGATCTGCTGATCGATGCGTCTGCCGCCCAGGCCGTTACCGGCAACGTGGTGGTCGACGATTACGGCAACCGCTATACCGGCAGGCCACGGGCCGGTGGCACCGTGAACTGGATCAACCCGTTGCATCACGGCGACGTATTGAGCTTGAGCGGGCTGACGTCCGGCAGCGGGGTCAACTACGGACGGCTGTCCTACGAATCGCTGGTCAGCGGCCACGGCACCCGTCTGGGCGCGGCATATTCGGCGCTGGATTACGAATTGAGCGGGTCGCTAAAGGTGCTTAAAGCGCACGGCACCGCGCAGGTCGGCAGCGCCTGGGCCAGGCATCCGCTGATCCGCAGCCGGGATTTCAACCTGTACGGCCAAGTCCAGTACGACCGGCTGGATCTGCGCGACCGTATCGACGTCAGCGACATCAAAACCTACCGGCACCTCGATAACGGCACGGTGAGTTTGTCCGGCGATGCGCGGGACACATTGCTGTCCGGCGGCGTCAATACCTGGAACTTGGGCTGGACGGGCGGCCATGTCGGATTCGACAACCCGGAAGCGCAGACGGCCGATGCGGCGACCGTAAAAACCGCAGGCCTGTTCTCGAAATGGAACGCCAACCTGTCGCGTCTGCAAAAGCTAACCCAAGATGACGCGCTATATCTGGCCTTCTCCGGGCAATGGGCGCAGGACAACCTGGATTCGTCGAAGAAAATGATTGTCGGCGGCCCTTACACGGTGCGCGGTTATGACATGGGCGCGGTGTCCGGCGACACCGGCTATATCGGCACCGCTGAAATCAGGCACGATTTAGGCTCAGGATGGTTCGGGCAATTCCAGGCTGTCGGTTTTATCGACAGCGCGCAGGTGACGGTCAATCAGAACCCTTGGGCCAGGGGAACCAACCGGGCCACGCTGAGCGGTGCAGGCGGAGGGCTTAACTGGCTGGGGCCGAAGCTGCATTGGGTCGGCGCAAGTCAGCTGAGCGCTCGAGCCTACGTTGCCACGCCGGTCGGCCCGGTGCCGGAACTGGTCGGCAAGACCGACGAGGTGCGGGCTTGGTTGGAAATGGGCATGGGCTTTTGAGCGGTCTTGTGGGCAAGGTTAGCCTAACCCCAATGCCGTTAGTTAAGCACATCGATATTCCGTAGGAGCGGGCCGCGCCCGCGATGATAGCGCCACAATCTGCAATCACTGTGCAAATATCGCGGGCGCGGCCCGCTCCTACAACGCTTAACTAACGGCATTGGGGTTAGGCTAACCTTGCCCACAAGACCGCTCAAAAGCCCATGCCCATTTCCAACCAAGCC
>JANYKK010000383.1 GCA_025361585.1 Methylobacter sp.
ATCTGCTTGAGCCGGTCGGGAAAATAATCGGCTTTGATATGAATGCTGCCGCTGGCGATGTATTTATAGCTGTTCGCCGAGCCTTCTATAATGCCGTACCCGGTTATTCTGGAGCCGGGGTCTATCCCTAAAATTCGCATCAGCTATAGTGAACTCAATCCAGTCCTTCCATGATTTCATCGCTAATGTCCGCATTGGAATATACATTCTGAACGTCATCCAAATCTTCCAACCGGTCTATCAAGCGCATCATTTTTTCCGCATCCTCGGCACCCAGTTCTGCCATCGTTGCCGCCTGCATCGTGATTTCGGCATTATCCGGCTCAAAACCTGCGGCAACCAGGGCGTCCTTGACTTCCAGGTAATTTTCCGGCGTGGTCATCACATCAACCGAGCCGTCGTCATTGACGATGACATCTTCCGCTCCGGCTTCCAAAGCCGCCTCCATCAGCGCATCTTCATCGACGGCGGGCGCATAGCTGAGTATACCGACTTTGCTGAATAGATAGGCCACAGAACCATCTGTGCCCAAGTTGCCGCCCGCTTTGGAAAAAGCATGACGCACTTCGCCGACGGTACGGTTCCTATTGTCGGTCAGGCAATCGACCATAACCGCCGTGCCGCCGGGACCGTAGCCTTCATAGCGGACGACTTCGTAATTAACGCCTTCCAACGCGCCGGAGGCTTTTTTGATCGCGGTATCAATGGTGTCGCGGCGCATATTTGCGCCCAAGGCTTTATCTACTGCAGTGCGCAACGCGGGATTGCTAGCCGCATCCGGCCCACTGGTTTTTACCGCTACGGTTATTTCCCGCAGCAATTTAGTGAATATCTTGCCGCGCTTGGCATCCTGACCAGCTTTACGATGCTTAATATTAGCCCATTTACTATGCCCAGCCATTGTCCCTCTCTTAAATTAACGTAGGGGGCAGGCCTTGTGCCTGCCCTTTTGACATCTGCCACATCAGGGCAACCACAAGGGATTGCCCTACAAAATATACCCCAAAACAGAAACCAAGCTCGGCTCGGCGCAATAAAAATCGGCTTGCTCGCGGACTACCGCTCGGTCGACCACGCCGCCAAAACCAATCACAACGGCACCAGCCTGTTTGGCTTCCATGTCGGTCTTGCCATCGCCTACCATAACCAGCGAGCCTTGCGCTTTAAGTAAGCGCCTGCATATCTCAGCTTTGCCGCCGGATCTTGCTAACGGCGACTGCTGGTCATAATCCCGGTAACTGCCGTCTGTATTGAAAAAAATATCGACTGCGTGAACTTGGGTTTCAGGCAATCCTAAAATCTGTGCCAGCGGCAAAATAGCCTGACGAAGTCCGCCGCTGATAATATGCAATTCCTTGCCTGTCGCCGTTAAGGTTGTAAATACATCCTTAACGCCATCGACTATCTGCTCGATATACAAGCCAGCCAGCCAATCGATGCTGGCCTGATCCGGCCTAATCGCAGACAAACGCTGACCATAAACCGCTTCCAACGGCACCTCGCCGTTCATCGCGGCATCGGTCAGTCTGGACATTTTCTCGCCCAAGCCGACGCGCCCGGCAAGCTCGTCGATACCCTCTATTTTGCTTAAGGTGCTGTCGCAGTCGAAGCAGATGACATCGAAACTCATAAGTTGATCTGGATGGCCTTATATACGGCAGGGATATGGCAAAGTTGTTGCAATAAATCCGCTGTTAAAGGCTCGGAAACGCTGATAACCGCCATCGCCCGTTGCTGCTCATCCGCCGTGCCCACCTGCATCCGGGAGATATTGATATTGGCATTACCCAACACACTGCTGATTGCCGAAATAACGCCCGGCTTATCATCATGCTGGGTCACCAACAAGGTGCCTTCCGGCACCACTTCAATATCGAACTGATCGATACCAACCAGACGCGGATGACAGCCGCCGAGCAAGGTTCCCGCCAGCGTAATCGCACCATCAGCGCAATGCCCGGTGACTTTGATCAGCGACAAATAATCCTGGGTTTCTTCGGTTTTTGATTCAACCAAGACTATGCCCTGGCGTTTGGCGATATTTTCGGCATTCACCCGGTTAACCGGCGTGGAAAATTGCCCGCTTAACACGCCGATCAATGTCGCTACTGAAACCGGCCGCGCTTCTACTTCTGCGGCCTTGCCCATTAACGCCACTTCTATTTTTTCTATCGGCTTGGTCGCCAAACCCACCAGCACCTTGCCAAGGATATTGGCCAAGGTGATAAATTCGTGCGATTTTTTCAGCTCTTCTGCCGACACCCTAGGCAAATTCAACGCATTGACTGCTTCGCCGGTCTTCAAAAACGTAACCGCCTGCCG
>JANYKK010000373.1 GCA_025361585.1 Methylobacter sp.
AAGGGGTATCCAACATCTTTCTCGCAATGACTCGACGCGATGTCGGGAAAGCCTGTATTTTCACTACGCAAAAAGCGCTTCGTGAAAACACATGCACTATCGCTTCTGGGGACTACTCGACTCCTGTCTCGCAGCGATTGCTCGGGATTAAGTCATGGTATTAGCAATCAATGGTATGGACATTGTAGGGGCGACCGGCCGGTCGCCCCTACGGTAGCTCGAAAATACGAAGCGTGGCGGAATTGTAAACTCAGAAAATAAATTTTCTAGCTTCAATTCCCCACCCCCGGCCTACCAAACACAATCCCCTGCTCAAACACCTTAATCAACAACTCCGTCCGCCGCGCCACAGCAAACTTCTGAAAAATAAGCCGCAGATGATTCTTGACCGTCTGCTCCTCAATCCCCAACTTGCGGGCAATCTCCTTATTGCACAGGCCTTGCACCAGCCAACCCAACACCTCGAACTCGCGCGGCGTCAAACCCAGAGCAGCCGGATCGGACACCGGCCTGATCCCGAAACCGTCAGTCACCCCGGATAAACCCACTTGCGGCCCCACCACCGAAGGCGGCAAATACACCCGCCCCGACAACACATCTCGCAACGCTTCGATAAACGCCTGCCGCGACACCGACTTGACAATAAACCCCATAGCCCCTAATCGCAACGCCTCAAACACCAGTTCCCTGTCGTCCAACCCGGAAAACATCGTCACGCACAAGTTCGGAAACTCGCTACGCAACTCCGCCAACCCCGTCAGCCCATCCTTGCCCGGCAACTGAATATCCAGCAACACCAGATTCAGCGGCGTATCGCGGATAATCGCCATGCCTTCGTCAAAACTTTCCGCTTCGAATACCTGCAACTCGGGGAATAGCTGTTTCAGCAAACAGGCAACACCCTCGCGGGCGCAAAAATGGTCGTCAATTAGGAGGATGTTCATGGGTTTGAGGGCTCTGGATCGGATGGTTATTTGTATTGTACTGGGGATAGCTTAGTTTTGGTGAGAGGCGGTACTTTGGTACTGGTACGGAAGGGGATAGTTATTTAATCACGTCTATTGTGTATTCTGATCGTGCGCTCAAAAATAAATTATAGTTTTGATACGAATTAATTGTTTTTTAGGGGCTCATTCGATCCTGATTCCATTGCTTTAAGAGCGTTGCTGTTTAAGATAAAACAATAAAAAGAAAAAAGTCGGTTATGTCGGGCAACGGCTTCTCGTTGTCCGACATAACCGCTGTAATATCAACCTTTTCAATTAAGAGAAAACCGATGAAAAAAAATATTCTGAGTGCTTCCGCACTTCTTATCAGCTTGGGTCTTACTGGATGCGCTAGTTTTTCAGACATATCTGAGAGCAAAGATTATCTTACGATAGCTGGGCATGAGTTTAGAAAAACTGGCTCTATTGGTACATCTTTTCTTTTGGCTGGTGTAAAGAGAAGTGGAGGCAAGAACTCTTTCGATCCAAAATTCCCACCTAAATTTATTAAAGATCAAGAAATTACCGCTAAATTAGTTACAGTGGGATTCAACGAGCAAACACGGAGTGCTGCATATGAAGTGGCAGCTGAAGCAGGGGTCGAAGGCGTAGCCAATGGAAAGGCTGATATTAATGAGAATAATCACTCTGCATCAACCGGCATGTATCATGTATTCATGTTGTTCGATGTTAATGATTTTGTTAGGCAATTAAACAATCCGCTAAATGAAGATAACCTCGAATTCCTTCAGCGCTACGATGACCCTAGAATTATTTCTGCTATAGCTACGGTATATAACCGAAAATCTAACGAAGAAATCAAAGGCACTGAAGCTGTTACCGTAAAAATAGACAAAGTAGCGGTTGGTACTCCTAAGGTTACTTTTAAAAATGAACACGACTCAACCAATTATTCAACACTATCTGATGGCACCGTATTTGCCTATGAATACGCCCGGATCTGCTGGGAGAGGAACAAAGATAGCAACGGTAAGGTTCGCGTTCTAGTCGCCACTATTGAGGTGGATCGCCCAGGGATAGATGGTAATTGCCCAGATAAATCTACCGACGACGCTAGCGATCTATTGCTGTAGTTAGGTTACGTTTTTAGAGAGCGTCAACGGCATCAAAAATAAGTGCAATACGGACTCCGCCTGAATAACTCAGCCCCTAACGTTTATTTGATGCCTAAGCCCCATCAATCAACAGCTTTTAGTTGCCCAACATTTTAACGCATGTGAATGTTGGGCATAAATAGTGCCGTAGGTTGGGTTAGGTATTAGCCGTAATTCAACGCATTCGCGCAAAATTTTGGGTTACGCTATCGCTAACCCAACCTACGAAACTTGGGAGAAAACTATGATATGCTTGAATTTTGTTTTTCGGATTGCAGTAGGTCTTTTCTTTTTGTCGCTGACGACGTACTCGTTTTCACAAGAAATAGCCCGTCCACCAAATGATGATGGTGAGAAATCAACTGTCCGCGTAAACACTGCCTGGACTGTTCATTCGCTTGGAAAGGCTGGCTGCATTGATCGTGCAAAAACAAGACTTGCGGAAGCGCACTACTTCATAGATATCCACGACGAGGACTCTGTATGGGGGCTAGTGGAAGGCAAAACAATTACGATTAGATGTGACTATGAAGGGGCTGCATTTTTCGTGGTAGCTCATCGACACAGACCGGATAAATCAACAGAAACGAAAATTATTGATGATATAGTCAAGTCTTTCAAAAAACTGTAAGGTGGATTCGCCGATAGGCAATCCACCTGCTGTCATCGGCGTAGTGCGTGTGTGACAGCTTGCTCGGCAACCGCTCCTGCGTTGCTCTATCTCCTGCATAATCCATATGGATGTGGTGAATGCAGATATTGCAGGAGCAAATACTGTCCATGCAGTCTGTCGCGAAACCTTCCTACGAACCATATTTGAGGCAAAATAATGGCAAAAGCAGCCTTCACCCCCGCATTGCAGGCCGAATACGAGAGATTGTTCAATTCCTGCATTATCCCGTCCAAGAATCTGCCTAGCGTTGAAAAACTTAACGACCAACTGATCGGCAATGCGCCGCGCTATCAAAGTGTCGCCGACCAGTTGGGCATCCCCTGGTTTTTTATCGCAGCAATTCATAACATGGAATCCAGCCAGAATTTTAAGGCTCATCTGCACAACGGCGATCCTTTGACTGCCCGCACCGTTCAAGTGCCTGCCGGGCGACCTAAAAAAGGTAATCCGCCGTTCAGCTGGGAAGGCAGCGCGGCAGACGCTTTGACGATGCGGGGCTTGGGCGCGAAAACCGATTGGAGTCTGGCCGGAATGTTGTACCAGCTTGAAGGCTACAACGGTTTGGGGCTACAGGCTGCATCATCCCCATGTGCTGAGCCCTTATTTGTGGTCTTTTTCGGATCATTACACCAGCGGCAAATATGTGGCGGACGGCACTTGGTCTGATACGGCGCGTTCCCAACAATGCGGTGCTGCGGTGTTGTTACGGCGTATGGCGGAATTGCATCAAATCGAATTTCCAGACCAGCCAAGACCGACTGCCGAGAGTTCGCCGTTGGTCGTTAGCTATGCGACAGCCAAATCCAGTGACCCTGCTGCCGTAAAACGCGCCGAAGACTTGCAGCGCTGGCTTAACGGTTTTCCAGGGGTTTTCGTCAAAATCGATGGCGTTCCGGGCGGGAAAACTTCAACGGCTTACAAGCAGGTCACCGGCTGTTATTTGCCGGGTGATCCAAGGCTGTAAATATTCGCCAACAACCAATCCACCATTGCTTTGAAGATGCGTAGCCCACTGCTTTGCGTTAAGCTTACAACTTAACAAGTCCACAATTTATATCTTTTCGTAGAAACTTTGAAAAAGTGGAGGATCAAATGAATGATTGTATTTATGCGTTAAAACGTAAAGCCCTGACAATTTTCGGCGACATCAAAATATTCAAATGGCCGTTTTTTGTTATTTATCAGCCTACTTCTTTTCGCGTCAAAGGAGTGGATACGCGAAAAATTATGGACTGCCTTGTTCCGGGCGATGTGGTGATGCGGGCGTATGTCGACTATCTGGACGGCTACTTCATACCCAAAGGCGAAAGCGGATGCAGCCATAGCGGACTTTACGTTGGCGATAATCAGGTCGTGCATTCGATTGCCGAAGGTTCAGAGTTGATTGATATTATTGACTTTTGCCGCACCGATAAAATGGTCGTTCTGCGTCCAAGAAACTATCAGAAATGGGCGATCAACCATGCAAAAAAATGCGCTGATAAAAATATTCCCTACGATTTTGATTTTACTCCAGGGCCGGGCAAATATTATTGCCATGAATTCACAGCTTCTTGTTATCCAAAATTGAACATAGAAATGTTACGCAGGAAAATTTTAGGCTTCATTTCTTCGCCCAAAGCTTTTTTGGCGGATTCTTTTTACACCAATAAAAATTTTGAAAAAATCTATCCTTAAGAAATGGGCTTGCGAACAAGTTGCTGGGCGCTCCAAGAGGATAAAAGCTCTATAGTTTAAAAAGGTAGATTCCGTTCAACTTCGCAGCTGAACCATCTGCCCATTTAAAGATTACAAGCCTGCTTAACTTCTGCCAATGTAAGCCTTTTAGAAGACTCTTTTTTAATCGCTTGCATGTGTAAATAATCCAGATAATCTTCTAATTTATCGGGTTCCGACAACAATGCTTTAATCGAGAGATACTCTTCAAAATCAATCACGGCAAACTTGGCTTGCCCTTGTTCTTCAATGATTTGTACATGCTCTAACATTCTTATCTCCTTTTATAGGCCTGTTTACGTTGCAAGACATCTATAATATCAATGATTGCCAAGTTATCCTCGCGGTCAAATAAAATCCGGTAATTTCCCACGCGTAAACGATAAGCCGCAGCATCAAAGTTGACCAGTTTTTTCACATTGGTTTTATTCAACGGATCTTCGACCAGCTGCTCTATGCCTTTAAAAATCAGATTTTTATCCTTTGGCGTACAACGCTGCAAGCTTTTCAAAGCCGCTTCTGTAAAGCAAACGTCGTAAGCCATTGCGAAATTACCCTACAACCCAAACAACTCCCGCATCTTCTGCCCTGGGCTTTCCGCCCGCATAAACACTTCGCCCACCAGAAAGGTGTAGATGCCGTTATCCAGCATCAATTGCACGTCTTCATGGGTATGGATGCCGCTTTCGGTGATGATCAAACGGTCTGCGGGAATGTCGGCTTTTAAATCCAGCGTGGTTTGCAACGAGGTTTCAAAGGTGCGCAGGTTGCGGTTGTTGATGCCGATCAGTTTGGTGTCCAGCGTTAGCGCTCTTTGCAGTTCTTCCGCATTGTGGACTTCGACCAATACGTCCATGCCCAGTTTGGTTGCGGTGTCCGACAGCTCGTGCATTTGCCCGTCTTCCAGCGCGGCGGCGATCAGCAATATGCAGTCGGCACCCAAGGCGCGGGCTTCGTAGATTTGATAAGAATCGATCATGAAGTCTTTCCTTAACACCGGCAACGGGCAGCGTTCCCTGACCATTTGCAGGTAGACTTCCGAGCCTTGGAAAAAGTCCTTATCTGTCAATACCGACAAACAGGCCGCGCCGTTCATTGCGTAGTCCTGGCCGATGGCGATGGGCTGGAAATCTTCTCGGATTACGCCTTTGCTGGGCGAGGCTTTTTTGATTTCAGCAATGATCGCCGGTGTTTTTGCCAAGACTTTGCTTTGCAGCGCGTTGTAAAAACCTCGCGGGCCTTCTACGTCTGCGGCAATCTCTTCCAGATTGGCGATG
>JANYKK010000018.1 GCA_025361585.1 Methylobacter sp.
GGCTTGGCTGAACGGTTAATATACATAGAAGCTGGCATTTTGATGGTGACGATGGTTTGGCGACTAAAGTTTTCCATCATGCCAGCTTTTTCTTTTTAATTCATTTGTTTATCGCTTAAGTAAGTGCCATTCGGGTCAGACTCGATTGAAACTTATTTTCTTGTGCTTTCAATCGGGATTGACCCCTTTGGCTTCGTTGTTGTGAAAATTGATTCTGTATTATCTATCGGACGCTAGATCGGGCGCCAGCGTCGGTGTCGAATGTGCCCGTCATGCGGTTTAGCAAGTTGGTCTGTTGTGATTTTCTATCGGCTTGAGTCAAGTCGATCATGCCTTTAAGATCTGAAAAACGTTTCTCAGCTTCTTTTAAGTGTTCTGTTGCTTCAATCAAATCACCATCTTGTACAGCTTTTCGGGCTTTTTTCAAATAATCATTAGCGCGGTTACGATTACGGTCAAGTTTATCATTAGCATTGATTTCTTTACTTACCGCTAATGCATCTTTGATGTCCGTTATGACGACATCGTCACCAGCTTTGTCATTGATAGCTTTCAATGCTTTAGTAACTTGACCTACAGTAGCCTCAATTCCTTCAAGTGGCGTCATCCTGTTATACATGCAGGCCATACCCAAACAGATATCGGCAGTAGCCGGAAAAGATCCTAAAGAAAGTGCCAATGTAGTCGCTACGACAGCGCTTTTTAATAATTTCATGTTTGTAACCTCAGTTGTAGTTATTTTTATTATTAGATCTGCAACTGCCTAGATAGATAAGCATATTTAATTAGTTACATGACGGTGGTGACTTTATCATAACTCCTGTGAATATTAAATGAATTAAACTCGGCTCCAGGAATCCAGAGCGCCTCACTCGCTAACCCAACTTAGCTTTTAAAAAGCCAACAATATCCGCAAACGGGATTTCCTCGTTTGCGTCAGCCGTTCTGGCCTTGTATTCAACTGTGCCGGAATCCAGGCCACGGTCACCTACCACGATGCAATGAGGGATGCCGATCAGTTCCATGTCGGAAAACATAAATCCGGCTCTGACTTTCCGGTCATCGAACAACACATCGATTCCGGCAGTCAGCAACTCCTGGTATAGCTTCTCCGAGGCTTCTTTCAGGCGCTCCGATTTGTGCATGTTCATAGGGCACAGCGCAACCTGGAACGGTGCAAGATTGGTCGGCCAGATGATGCCTTTATCGTCATGGTTCTGCTCGATGGCGGCTGCGACCACGCGGGAAATGCCGATGCCGTAACAACCCATGGTCATGATCTGGTTTTTGCCGCCTTCGTTGATCACACCGGCTTTCATCGCCTCGCTGTATTTGGTGCCCAGCTGGAAAATATGGCCGACTTCAATGCCGCGAGCCAAGGTGATCTGGCCTTTGCCATCCGGGCTGGGGTCGCCTTCAACCACCATGCGCAGGTCGGCAACGTGGTCTGGAACAGGCAAATCGCGTTCCCAGTTGACGCCTTTGTAATGCTTGCCGTCCTGGTTTGCGCCGCAGACGAAATCGGACATCAAGGTCACGCTACGGTCGGCAATGATCTTGATATTCAAGCCTATCGGGCCGATAGAACCGGGCTTGCAGTTGCAGGCGTTGCTCACTTGTTCATCGCTGGCAAACTCAAGCGGCGAGGCGATGCCGTCAATTTTTATCGCTTTAATATCGTTCAGGTTATGGTCGCCTCTTAACAGCAGCGCAACCAGCGTGTCTTCTTCGCCTTTAACGATCAAAGTTTTAAGGCATTGCGTGTCGGGGATGTTTAAAAAGCCGCAGACTTCTTCGATGCTGTGCTGGTTGGGCGTATCGATCAGCGTCAACGCTTCGGTAGCTGAGCCGCGAGATCCGGCAGGCATTACCGCTTCGGCTTTTTCAACATTGGCCGCATATTCGCTGTCGGTTGAGAACGCAATCGCATCTTCGCCGGAATCTGCCAGCACATGGAATTCGTGCGATACCGCGCCGCCGATAGAACCGGAATCGGCGACTACCGCGCGAAACTTTAAACCCAAGTGGTTAAAGATGTTGGTATAAGCCTGATGCATCGCTTCGTAGGTGACCTGCAACGATTCATGATCCAAATGGAAAGAATAGGCATCTTTCATGATAAATTCGCGCGAACGCATCACGCCGAAACGGGGACGGATTTCGTCGCGGAACTTGGATTGAATCTGGTAATAAGTGATCGGCAGCTGCTTGTAGCTTTTGATCTCGTTGCGCGCCAGATCGGTGATGATTTCCTCGTGCGTCGGCCCCAGGCAAAAATCGCGCTTGTGGCGGTCTTGCAGCCGCGCCAGTTCCGGGCCGTATTGTTCCCAGCGCCCGGTTTCCTGCCACAGCTCGGCGGGTTGCAGGCCGGGCATCAGCACTTCCAGCGCGCCGGTTTTTTCCATTTCCTCGCGGGTGATTTTTTCGACCTTGCGCATGACCCGCAGTCCCAAAGGCAGCCAAGTGTAAAGACCTGCGGCCAGTTTGCGGATAAGCCCGGCACGGATCATCAATTGATGGCTGGCTATTTCAGCATCGGCCGGAGTTTCTTTAACAGTATTAAGTGGGAATTGAGTAGTACGCATGTTGATTTAAGGTGCAGGACAAAGAAAATCGCTATTTTACAGATTTAATGGCGGTTTAGTCATCCCGTTATCGTAATCAATGCGGATTGCCGGGATTTGTCGTTGTCGTATAGTGTTCTGGCATTTAAACCGCCGGTTAAGATCGAGTTGGATAAAGCGGGCAGAGCCAAGATGGATGGGAATGTGTGATCAGTCTAAAAAATAGCCTGTTTGGACGCAGCCCCAGCCTGTTCTTTGACCAGCTTCGGCACCAGATAGCCGGGCAGGGCGGCTTGAACTTGCTGGATAAGCACCAAAGCGTCCTGTTCAGAAACCTTAAAATGCCCGGTTCCGGTCGCTTTGTCCAATAAATGCAGGTAATAAGGGATGATGCCGTGGCTGAACAGCTGCTCGCTCAGATTGCATAGCGCTTTAGCATTGTCGTTTACACCTTTTAACAGCACGGCTTGGTTAAACAAAGTGATGCCGCTGTTTTTCAGCGAGTTGCAGGCGGTAACAACCCGGTCGCTGATTTCGTTGGCGTGATTGCAGTGGGTGATGATGATGATTTGTTTGGCGCTGAGTTTTAGCGAGTTAATCAATTCATCGGTTATCCGGGCAGGCAGGACGATAGGTAACCGGCTGTGGATTCGGATGCGTTGCAAGTGCTCGATATTGTTCAGTTGCTGAATGAGCCGGGCCAGTCTTGCGTCGCTGAGCAGCAACGGGTCGCCGCCGCTTAAAATTACTTCCGAGATAGTTGCGTCGTCTTGTATGGCTTGTATGGCGGCATCTTCCTTTTGTTTGCTAAGCTGCAAATCAGCGTATGGAAAATTGCGGCGGAAACAGTACCGACAGTTGATCGCGCAGCTGCCGGTATTGATCAATAAAACCCGGCCATGGTATTTGTGCAAGACACCGGTTTGGGTGGCTGATGCAAGATCGCCGACCGGGTCATGGCTAAAGCCCGGATAGATATTTAACTCCTCATTAACGGGCAATATCTGGCGTAATAAAGGATCGTTCGGGTTGCCTTTTTCGATGCAGGCGGCAAAGCTTAACGGGACGCGTAACGGGAAGTTTTCAGCGGCTACGGCGGAAACCGGCAAGTCATCCGGCGCTAAGTGCAGATAACGACAGAGGTCTTTGATGTTGTTAAATGCTTCGGCAAGTTGCTGTTGCCAGTTTTTGGCAAAGTGCTGGATTTCGGGCTGTGGTTCGTGCATCAGGGATTATTAAAGTTTCTATCGGTTAAGGCCTCTATTATAATGGCTACCGTTTTACATTGTTTGTCATCTTTGAGGATAAAATGGCCATTTATAGCACCAACGAGTTTAAAGCCGGGTTAAAAGTTATGTTGGATAACGATCCCTGCGCGATTATTGAAAATGAATTTGTAAAACCGGGTAAAGGACAGGCTTTTAACCGGGTAAAAATCAGGAATTTGAAAACCGGTCGGGTGATGGAGCGAACCTTTAAATCGGGCGAGTCGCTTGAAGGGGCCGATGTGGTTGATGTCGAGATGCAATACCTCTATAACGATGGCCAGTTCAGGCATTTTATGGTGCCGGATACGTTTGAACAATACCAGTGCGACGAGAAAATCGTCGGCGATGCGGGTAAGTGGCTTAAAGACCAGGATTCCTGCACGGTAACTTTATGGAATGACGCGCCGCTTGCTATTTCCCCGGCCAATTTTGTCGAGTTGACCATTACTGAAACCGATCCCGGCGTGCGCGGCGATACTTCAGGCGGCGGCGGCAAACCGGCGACCTTGGATACTGGCGCGGTAGTCAGAGTGCCCTTGTTCGTGCAGATTGGCGAAATGATTAAGGTCGATACCCGTACCGGCGAATACGTTTCCCGCGTAAAAGAATAGTGTCGCAAGACTGGCGACCGACTTGCGCCTTAGAGCTGTTGCGCTTAAGAGCGCAGGTGCTGGCCGGGATACGACAATTTTTTGCCGACCGGTCGGTACTGGAAGTGGAGACGCCTCTGCTTAGTCACAGCATTGGAACCGATCCCCATCTGGAGTTTTTCACGGCCGAGTATTTATCGCCAGGGACGGTGTGTATGCTGCAAGCCCGTCAGGAACGGGCGCGGCGATCGCCAGGGATGGTGTGTATGCCGCAAGCCAGTCGGGAACAGGCTCGGTCGCCTGCGGGGCAAACGCTGTTCTTGCAGACATCGCCTGAGTTTGCGATGAAACGGCTGCTTGCGGCCGGTAGCGGCTCTATCTACCAGATCGGCAAGGCTTTCAGGAACGGCGAGGCGGGGCGATTTCATAATCCTGAATTCACCATGCTGGAATGGTATCGGGTCGGCTTTACCTTGCCCCAGTTAATGGATGAGATCGCCGAGCTGATCTGCGGGCTGTTTAGCGGGCAGTCGCTACAAGAAACACAACGGGTCAGTTATCAAAACATCTTTGTTTCGTTTACCGGCCTAGATCCGTTGGTGTTTTCATATTCGGATTACTGTGCTTATGCCAGAGAATGCGGGTTATCCGAGGCGGTGGCTATCTGCGGACACGATCATGCGCTGTGGCTGGATTTTTTATTCAGTCATAAAGTCCAGCCGCAGTTAGGAGAAAATGCCTTGTGTATGGTTTACGGTTATCCCGCTTGCCAGTCATCATTGGCCAGAATCAATGAACACAATGCATTGACCACTGACCGGGTCGAAATTTTCATCAACGGCATTGAACTGGGCAATGGCTATTATGAGCTGGCCGACGCGGAGGAGCAGAGCAGGCGTTTTGACAAGGAACAGGCTATCAGGCAGCAACAAAAATTGCCTGTAACCGTTAAAGACCAGCGTCTTATTGCGGCGCTGCAATCGGGCTTGCCGGATTGCTCAGGTGTGGCTATAGGCCTGGATCGTTTGCTGATGTTATTGTCGGGCAGTGCCTCCATCGACGATGTGCTTAGTTTTCCGATATACAGAGCTTAATCTTATTTAAATATTTACTGTGATATAATCCGGCAGTTTTTCGACATTGGCAATGCTGTTATATTTTTAGACTCTACATGAACTTAAATACTTTTTCCCGCTTGCTGTTGCTATTTCTGCTTGTTTCACAGGCAGTTAAAGGTGATGAAGAGTTTATTGTAGAGGACATTCAAGTCAAAGGCCTACAGCGTATTGCTGTGGGTACCGTTTATAACTATCTCCCGGTTAATGTGGGTGAAAAGTTTTCTTTGGATAATGTTGGCCCGGCCATCAAGGCGTTATTCAAAACCGGTTTTTTCAAGGACATTACGCTGGAAAGAGAAGGCTCGACGCTGATAGTTAACGTGGTGGAGCGGCCATCGATTGCAAAAATCGTTTTTGAAGGCAATAAAGATTTAAGTAAGGATGATTTGACCAAGGCCTTGAAAAAAATCGGTTTGGCTGAAGGCAAGGTATTCGACCAGCAGATACTGGATAAAGTCGAGCAGGAATTAAGCCGCCAATATTACAGTCACGGCAAATACGGCTTAAAGATTACCACGGAAGTGTCCAACCTCACCCGCAACCGGGTTGGCGTTCATATCAAGATTTCCGAGGGCAGGGTAGCCAAGATTAAGCAGATTAATATCGTCGGCAATACCGTTTTCGATGAAAAAACACTGTTGAAAACGCTTGAATTGAACACCTCCAATCTGCTGTCGTTCTATACTAAAGACGACCAGTATTCCAAGCAAAAGTTGCAGGCGGATTTGGAGACCTTGCGCTCCTATTACCTGGATCGCGGCTATATCAACTTTAACATCGAGTCCACGCAGGTAGCCATTACCCCGGATAAAAAAGACATTTATGTCACCATTAATGTCAAAGAAGGCGATGTTTATACGCTGGAAAAAGTCAAATTGTCGGGCAATCTGGTAGTTGATCCTCAAGAGCTTATTAAACGGGTCAAAGTCGGGCCGGAAGAAGTTTTCTCCAGAAAAAGCGCGACCGAAACCTCTAAAGCCATTTCCGACCGTTTAGGCGATGACGGCTATGCGTTTGCTAACGTCAACATGGTGCCGGAAATCAACGAAGCTAAAAAAACCGTGGATATGACCTTCTTTGTCGATCCGGGCAAACGTGTTTATGTCCGGCGCATCAATATGAAAGGCAATGCCAAAACCCGCGATGAAGTGCTGCGCCGCGAAATGAGGCAAATGGAGTCTAGCTGGGCTTCAAGCTCGAAGATCGAGCGTTCGAAAGTCCGCCTTGAACGCTTAGGCTATTTCGAAGAGGTCAATGTTGAAACGCCTCCGGTTGCAGGCTCCGCCGACCAGATCGACGTTAACTATACGGTCGTGGAAAAGCCCTCCGGCAATTTGTCGGCTGGCGTGGGTTTTTCTCAAACCCAGGGCATCGTGTTGAATGCCAATATTGCCCAGGATAACGTGTTCGGTTCGGGCAAGCGGGTGAATGTCGCCTTCAATAATAGCTCTTATCTGACAAGTTATCAGTTCGGTTTTTATAATCCGTATTTCACAGTGGATGGCGTTAGCCAGGGCTATAATCTGGGCTATACCAAACGAAATGCCGGGCAAATCAATATTGCCAATTACTCAACCAATGTGGCGAATGCCGGCATCAATTTCGGCATACCGTTGAATGAGTTCGACAGCTTGCGTTTTGATGTTGATGTCAAACATACGACGTTGAGCGCTACCAGCTTTTCATCGAATCAAATTTGCGATTTTCTTTATGGCAATAACGGTACGGATGCTTGTTCAAATATTACAAATAGTTATGCTACTCCATACACGGTTGCCAATTCCCGTCCTAAGGTTAAAGCTACAGGCAGTTCATTTTTGACACTGGCTCCGGCAATAGGCTGGACTCACGATACGCTTAACAAGGCGATCTTCCCGAATAAGGGCGGGCAACAGCGGTTTTCTGCGCTGGCGACTGTTCCCGGCAGTGATCTGCAATATTATAAAATCGGTTATAAGCATCAGCTTTATTTTCCGTTGGCTAAAGATTTTACCCTCAGGCTGCAAGCTGAAGCGGGCTACGGCAACGGTTATGGCAAGACTACCGGCCTGCCTTTCTTTGAAAATTATTTCGGCGGCGGCACGGGATCTATACGCGGCTTTAAGAATAATACCGTGGGGCCAAGAGACTCCAACGGTTATGCGTTTGGCGGCTCCAGCAAGATCATCGGCAATGCCGAAATGTTTTTTCCGGTGCCTTTTATGGCGGAGACGAAATCAGTCAGGTTAGGCACCTTCTTAGACGCAGGATCCATTAGTAATGGCTTTAAAACGAACGATTTGAAGTATTCTGTCGGGGTTTCAGGCGAGTGGTTGTCGCCGTTCGGTGCTTTATCGGTCAGTGCGGCATTACCGCTAAATGCCAAAACGACTACAACGGCAGCTGACGGCACTATTACAGGAGATCAAAAACAGATGTTCCAATTCAACTTCGGTCAGAACTTCTAGAAGACGTTGTTTTTGTCGTAGGGGCTACCGGCTGGGTGGCCCCTACGGGTATAATCTACCGAAATAGCCGTATTTTTAATTATTACTTTAATTCCACCAGAGATTTGTTTACCAATGAAAATAAAAATTGCTGTATTTTTGGGATTGTTGCTCGCTGCTAATGCGAGCTATGCTGATTTAAAGATTGGCTTTGTCAATATACCAGCCGTTCTGGAAAAAGCACCTCAGGCAGAAAAAGCTAAAAAACGCCTGGAACAAGAGTTTTCACCGCGAGACAAGCAGTTAGTTGCCCAGCAAAAAGAAATCCAGAGCATGGATGACAAAATGACCAAAGATGCTGCGGTAATGGGGGCGTCGGAACGGGCCAACCTGGAAAAAGAGATTTTAAATAAGAAAAGAGATGTAAAAAGAGCCCAGCAGGAGTTTAGCGAAGATTTTAATGTTCGCCGAAATGAAGAATTGGGCAAATTGCAGCGCCGTATTGTTGAAGCCATTCGTGAAATAGCCAAAGCGCAAAATTTTGATTTATTACTGACTGACGGCGTTATTTATGCCAGTGACAAAATTGACGTGACCAGCCAAGTTCAGCAAAAGTTGTCAACCATGCCAGAATAGTTGCACATGGTTTTTTATTTAATCGCATAGTCATCAACTTTTAAGAGAAGCATCCTCAAATATGTCCATTACGCTAGATATTTTACAAATACAAGAATTCTTGCCGCATCGTTACCCTTTTTTATTGGTTGATAAGGTTATTGAATGCGAACCTGGGGTTAGACTGCTGGGAGTGAAAAACGTCACTTATAACGAGCCGTTTTTTCAAGGACATTTTCCGCAAAAACCCATTATGCCGGGTGTGCTGATTTTGGAGGCCCTAGCGCAATCTACTGGATTATTGGCGTCGGAAACGGCTGGGGACGAACTGGCCGGGATGATTTATTATTTGGTTGGTATTGATAAAGCTAAGTTCAAACGGCCTGTTGTGCCTGGAGATCAATTGATGCTGGAAGCAAAATTTATCAAGAGCAAGCGTAACATCTGGGCATTTGAATGTTGCGCAGAAGTTGACGGCGAGTTTGTCGCGAGTGCTGAAATCCGATGCGCAGCCGTGGTAAATTGATTTGATCGATCCAACAGCGATAATCGATAGCAAGGCGGAGCTGGCCGAAGGTGTGTCGGTCGGCCCTTTTTCCGTTATAGGCGCGGGCGTAAAAATCGGCGCAGGTACGGTGATAGGATCCCATGTCGTTATTAAGGGGCCTACGACCATAGGCAAACTCAACCGTATCTATCAATTTACCTCTATCGGCGAAGATCCCCAAGACAAAAAGTATGCGGCGGAAATAACCCGGCTGGAAATCGGCGACAGAAACACGATACGCGAATACACTTCCATGCACCGGGGTACCAAGCAGGATAAAAGCCTGACCAAGATAGGCAACGACAACCTGTTTATGGCCTACACCCATGTCGCGCATGACTGCATTATCGGCAATCACGTCATTATGGCTAATGGCGCCTCATTGGCCGGGCATGTGCATTTACACAGTCACGCTATTTTGGGTGGATTTACCTTGGTGCATCAGTTTACCCAAATCGGTCAGTACAGCTTTGCCGCGATGGGCAGTGCAATTACCCAGGACATCCCGCCGTTTGTGATGGTCGGCGGCAAACCGACCAAGCCGCATGGTATTAACTCAGTCGGCATGGAGCGTAACGGCATCTCTCCCGAAGACATCCGGTTAATCAGAAAAGCCTACAAGATCATTTACAAGACCAACCTGCGTCTGGAAGATGCGATAGACCAAATGGAAGATTTGGCTGGCGAGAGCAAAGAATTGTCGGATATGGTTAGCTTTTTGCGCAATGTAAACCGAGGTATCTTGCGTTAAGAAACACGATTGAGCATCTGTAGGGGCGAATTCATTCGCCCAGGGCGGATAAATCCGCCCCCACATGCTTCTTACGTCTATATTTCTCACGCGTATTCCTGCCTAAATGCGGGTAGTGGTTCAGGAACAAAAGTTGTTATGGATGATGTATTTTCAACAAAAACTCTAGTTGCCGGTGTTGACGAAGCTGGCCGTGGGCCGCTTGCAGGGCCTGTTTTCGCCGCAGCCGTTATCCTCGATCCCTTGCGGCCAATAGACGGATTGGCCGATTCAAAAGTCCTTAGCGAGAGCAAACGGGACAGCCTTTATATTCTCATTAAAGAATCCGCCTTAAGCTGGTCGATTGCTGAGGCTAGTGTTGAAGAGGTCGACCAGCTCAATATTCTGCAAGCGACTTTACTGGCAATGCAACGGGCGGTAAACGGTTTGCACATCCAGCCGGATGAGGTTTTAGTCGATGGTAACCGTCTTCCCGATCTGTCGATGCCTGCCCAGGCTATCGTCAAAGGCGACAGCAAAGTGCAGGCGATCAGCGCGGCATCCATATTGGCGAAAGTCGAACGGGATAAATTGATGGTTGGCTATCACCAACAATACCCCGACTTTGCGTTTCATGTGCATAAAGGCTACGGCACCAAACAGCATCTGGCCGAAATCGAGCAGTTCGGGTTTTTAGACGCGCACAGAAAAACATTCAACCCGGTGAAAACTATGCTGATGAAAAGAGTTTAAAAGCATATAACCACGAAGGCACGAAGGTCACGAAGTTTTATTTCTTCGTGACCTTCGTG
>JANYKK010000063.1 GCA_025361585.1 Methylobacter sp.
CACCGGCAGCACCCAATATCGAATCCCCGAGCCGGAAAACTCCGCTCTCAATTGCGCTAATAATGCAGCCAATCCCTGCTCCGGCACGTACATCTGAAAACGGATTTTTTCCTGCCGTCCGCTGACCTGTTCGGCCAACGACAAGCCTTCATTTCTATGATCGTGGGAGTTAACCGGAAGACTGCTAAAACCGTGCTCCGATTCCAGCATCAACAGGCAATCGACAACCGCTTCTTCAAGGCCGGGCGGAACATTGAGTGTGACTAAATATTCCTTACTGTTCAAAGCTTCGCCTCCTTGGGCAGTCCGAATAATTTAAACAAAATCGGCAGCAAAAATAAGGTCAAAAAAGTTGACGACACTAAGCCGCCGATCACCACGATAGCCAGTGGGCGCTGAATTTCCGAGCCCGGCCCGGTCGCAAACAGCAATGGAATCAGGCCGAATGCGGCGATGCTGGCGGTCATCAGCACCGGCCGCAATCGCCGGGATGAGCCAAGCTGCACCACTTTAACCAAATCCATGCCGGTGGCGATCAGCTGGTTAAAATAACTGACCATAACCACGCCATTCAATACCGCAATACCCAGCAGCGCGATAAAGCCGACCGATGCAGGAACGGATAGATACTCGCCGGATACCCATAAGGCAAATACGCCGCCGACCATCGCCAACGGGATGTTGGATAGCACCAATACCGCCTGACGAATCGAACCGAACGTTGTAAACAACAATAAAAAGATAAGTCCTAACGAGATAGGAACAACCACTGACAGTGTCGCCGCAGCACGTTGCTGATTTTCGAACTGGCCGCCGAACTCAACCGTGTAGCCTGTCGGCAAGGCCACTTTTTCAGCAACTGTTTTGCGGGCCTCATCGACGAAACCGACCAAATCCCTGTCCTGCACGTTACTGGTAATCACCACAAAACGCTGCCCGCGTTCCCTGCCCACCGACACCACGCCTTCGACTTTTTCTATTTTGGCAACCTCTGTAACCGGCGCATGTCCGCCACCCGGCAGTACGATTTGCAGGTTGTCAAAATTGGCGGTGTTGCTGTCGCCACGCAAAATTAACGGCGTGCGCTTAATGCCTTCCTGAACTATCCCCAGCTTTAAGCCTTCAATCTGCGCCCGCAGCAACGTTTCGATGCTGTCGCTATCCAGTCCCAAGCGCCCCGCCTCTAATTTATCGATGGTCAGTTGCAAAAACTGCATCCCGGCATTTTGCTTGGCGAACACATCGCTGGCACCGCTTATATGTCTCAACACCTCAGCTATTTGCTGGGCTTTATCATTTAATACGGCAAGGTCGGTGCCGAATAATTTGACCGCCACATCGCCGCGCGTTCCTGTCAGCATTTCCGAGACGCGCATTTCTATCGGCTGGGTGAACTGGAACGCAATACCCGGCGTTTGCGCCATGACTTTGCGTATCTCTTCCAACAATTGTTCCTTACTGTGCATGCGCCATTGCTTTTTAGGCTTCAGTATCAAAAAAGTATCGGTATCGTTCAAGCTCATCGGATCAAGCCCCAACTCGTCCGAGCCGACGCGGGCGACTATATCGACGATCTCGGGAATGTTCTTGCGCAGGCTTTTTTGCACCTGCATATCCAGCGCCACGGATTGATCCAGCGTAATCGACGGCAATTTTTCCAGCTGCACGATAATGTCGCCCTCATCCATGGTCGGCATAAAGGTGCTGCCAATCTGGGTGAATACCACCACGGTCAAGACCAATAGCGAACCAGCCGTGATAAATACTTTTTTGCTGTTATCCAAACACCAAATTAAAGCAGGCTGATACAGTTGTTGCAGTTTTCTTGGCAACCAGGGCTCTTCATGTGACACCTCTTTAAGCAAATAAGAGGCGATTACCGGAATCACCGTCAGCGACAACACCAGCGATCCACTAAGCGCAAACACAATGGTTAAGGCTACTGGCGTGAACAATTTGCCTTCCAGCCCTTGCAGGGTCAGCAGCGGCAAAAACACGATAATAATGATCAAGATGCCAGAGACCACCGGTTGGGCGACCTCGCGGGTGGCCCGGTAAATCACATGCAGTCTGGGCAGGCGCTGGGCTTTTTCCGTGTGCGCCATATGAGTGATCAGGTTCTCAACCACCACCACGGCCGCATCGACCAGCATACCAATAGCAATGGCAAGGCCGCCCAAGCTCATCAGATTAGCCGACATGCCCATGTAGTTCATCAAAATAAAGGTGAACAATGCTGCCAGTGGCAAGGCCAAAGCCACCACCAACGCGGCGCGCAAATTACCCAGGAATAAAATCAGCAGGATCACCACCAGCACGATGGCTTCGAGCAAGGCATGAAGAACGGTGTCCACCGCCTTGTCCACCAGATTGCCGCGATTATAAAAAACCTTGGCTTCAACGCCTTTCGGGAATCCGGGGCTGATTTCGGCCAGTTTTTTTTCTATCCCGGCAATGGTTTGCCGTGCGTTAGCGCCGCGCAAACTCAACACCAAGCCTGTGACCGCCTCGCCCTCGCCGTTTTTACTGACTGCGCCGTAACGGGTCAACGCGCCGATTTTGATGGTGGCGACATCGCCGACGGTAATGGGAATACCGTTTTTGTTATCGATCACGATGGTGTCGACATCGTCCAGGGTTTTGATCCTGCCCTCGGCACGGACAATCAAGGCTTCCTCACCGTCAGTCATGCGCCCTGCGCCGTCGTTGCGGTTATTATTTTGCAAAGCAGCCGTCAGCTGGGCCATGCTGATGCCCCGAGCCGACAACTCGGTATTATCGGGGATCACCTCAAAGCTCCTGACCATGCCGCCCAGCGAATTAACATCGGCAACGCCGGGTACGGTGCGCAGTGCAGGTCGTATCACCCAGTCCAACAGGCTGCGCCGCTCCATCAAGCTCAAACCGCCGCCTTCCACGGTGAACATAAACATTTCGCCCAACGGCGTGGTCATCGGCGCAATGCCGCCTTCAATGCCCGCAGGCAAGTTGCTCCACATCGTGTTCAGGCGCTCGGCAATCTGCTGTCGCGCCCAGTAAATATCGGTGCCTTCCTTGAAATCGACGGTAATGTCGGTCAATGCGTATTTGGCGATGGAACGCAGCATGGTTTGATGCGGAATGCCCAGTAGTTCGACCTCAATCGGCGCTGTAATACGGGCTTCGACTTCTTCAGGCGTCATGCCGGGAGCCTTGACGATCACCTTGACCTGGGTCGGCGATACTTCCGGGAAGGCGTCAATCGGGATGTTTTTAAACGCCCAATAACCGCCGCCCGACAGCAGCACGACCAGCAACATCATCAGCAGCCGTTGACCCAGCGCAAAACGAATCAGGTTTGCCATTATTCATCACTCCCCAGCCCCAGCCAGTTCGCTTTGAGCGCAACCGCGCCTTTGACAGCAATTTCTTCATTGCCAGTCAGATCGCCGCTGATAATCGACTCGTCACCCTGCTTGCCGACTACGGTAACCGGGGTCACCAAAAAACCCTGCGGATTGCGGATAAAAATGTAGGCCTTGCCTCCATTCTGGGCGATAGCCGTATTGGGGATTTTAAACGCCGCCTTGTCGATGGGCTGGATAATTCGGGTGTTGATCCGCTGGCCGGGACGTAGAAATACTGCGTCTTTTGCGTCTAATATGGCTCTTGCCAAAATGGTCTGGTTTTCCGGGTTAACGCTTTGTCCCAGTAAGGTGATTTTTGCGACGGGCGACTGGCCAACGCCCTTTATGCCCTCGGGTGCTACGGCGTTTTCGACCTCAACCCGGTCACCGATTTTAATGCTGCTCATGTGCTCCTGAGGGATCGCAATTTCCAGCCAAAGCTGATCCAGATTGGCGATGCGGTACAGCGGTGCCATCATATCGACATGCGTTCCTGCAACGGCTAAATGTTCAATGACCACACCAGCTATCGGCGCACGGACATTCAGCTGACGAGTTAACCTGTGTTTTTTGCTCAATTGATCCAGCTCAGCTGCGGTCATGCCGGAAATTTCCAGCAATTGCTTTTGTCCATCCGCTTCGGAAACAGCTGAAGTGTACTGGCTACTGGTTTCCTGCCAGCGTCGATCGGAGATCACGCCTTCTTCCAACAACTTTTTATCCCGCTGATAAATTGCCCCAGCCAATTGCAGTGCGTTACTGGCTTTAAGATAAGCCTGCTGTAACGTCAGTAAGTCCGGGCTGTTCAGCTGGGCTAGAACTTGTCCTTTGGCAACGTTATCGCCTATCGCTGCATCCAGTTTTTCAATGAAACCAGCCTGCGCCGCGCTGACCACATATTCCTGCGACGGAGGAATCACCACTTTAGCCGGGGCAGATAACACCGGAAATTGCGTGACGGGTTCCGGCTTGCTTAACGTTACGCCGAGGTTAGCAATATTTTCCTGAGAAATTTGAATGCTATTTTCAGCTGCCTCCACATTATTTAAACTGAAAACACTTAACAATAACAAAGATTGCAACAACATTCCCGCGTTCCGGGCCACTTCCATCAAGTTAAGCGGATTAGATGAAATGACTGCTGATGTGGGGGCGACTTCAGTCGCCCATTGCTCAATCGGTTGATTACTGACTTGGCGACTAAAGTCGCCCCCACAACCATGCTTATTTCCTGGTTCCCGCGCTCCTGCCCAGTTTACAAAAAATAGGCTCATGGCATAACTCCTACGGCTTGGTTATAAAGTGCTATATCGCGCTGTATCATGATCGACCTTTGCTTGGCATTTAACACCGCTTGCTGGGTTCTTGACTGGATTTTTAACAAATCCATCAAGTTAATTTCTCCGACCGAAAAGCTTAACTGGGTCATTTTTAAATGTTCTTCGGCAACCTGCTTTAATTCATCGGCAATGCCCAGCTCAACCCGATTGACTTCCAGATTATGTTCGGCCTCGTGGTGCGCCTGTTCCAAATCGCGGTTCATTTGTTCACGTTCCGCTAGCAGTTTATTTAATTCGACATTGACCGCCGCAAGATGCGGCGCTAAATGTGCACTACCGCCGAAAGGCACGGTTACGCCGATATTGAAACTTGCCGTTTGGTTACTTCGAGGATCATGAGTAAATTGATCGCTATTGATGCCGACCGCAACATTGGTCTGGCCGGAACCCACCAACTTAACCGCATTGAGTTCAGCCTGCTTGCGCTCTATCTGACTGTTAACCGCCACTAAAGCCGGATGGTTTTGCTGGATTTTCTGGGTGTCCGCCAGTTTCTCCTGATAGTCTGCTGGAATTTTGGCCATTTGGGTGATCGTGGAGTAGCGTTTACGGGCATGCATTAATTCCGCTTCCGCTTGAGTTACCACGGAACGCTTTTGCAGCAATTCGGTTTGCGCCAACAGGAAATCGGCTCTGGGCAAATCGCCCAACTCCACGCGTCGCTGCACTTTAGCCAACAGCTGGTCGGTAATCGCAAGCTCAATTTTCGCCTGTTCGTAGCTCAAGTTTGCCAGCGCAATGTTCCATAAAGCATTTCTGACCAGCCCCGCGACCCGTAATTTAACCGCATCCGATTGTGACATGGCATTGCTTTCCGCTAGCTTTGCGAGTGCCTGCTCCGCATCGCGCTGGCCTAAATTCCATAACGGCACTTGCACTTGGCCGTCTATATAATGCAAGGTACCGCTGGTCGCTTCCTGGAAACGAAGCCCCGCTTGCGACGCACCGGCTGTCCAGCTGTCGCCGCGTTGTCCTATCGCCGCCGCTTCTTCTTCCAGCGATTTAAGCCAGGTTTCATCGGGGTATTTCTCCAGCGTTAAATCAACGACTTTAGGTAAGCTCAACGTCGCATCGCTTTCTATCGGATCATGATGCTCGACAACATGCGGCACGTCGGCAAAGCTCGACGCAGTTGCGAGTAAAAAAACAACATTCCCAAGCAGAAGCTTCGGAATGAGCTTTCTGTAAAGGTTCAAAAAAAACATAGGGCCAGCTCGATGCGGTTTTAATGCCGCGTTACAAATAAAATCAACAAAGTCCCTTAATGGAACTAAAACATCAGCGGAAATTATTGAGCAGGGGGGGCGCGAGGGGATAACGAGGGAATTAACAATCGAGCTACAAACGGCTGCGATTGCGGTGAGAAGTTTGTATCAAAAGAGGATATTGCCGTTTTAAAGATTGCCGTCTGTTGATGCAGATAGTGGCTGTGGTCTAAACTTGCTCCCGCACTAGCCTGGCCATCTTTAATGCCTGCATCAATACCGATAAGCATTCCGTCAAAACTGGAATCATACGTAACAACATTGCAATGCATCGTTTCTGTCTGGGACACCGACGCATCACGATCAATACTATACCTTTCAAGTCCGGGAATATGCAGGGTTCCCGCAGCAGAATTTGGCAGTAAACCGGTCTTTTCCCCGACATGCGCATGCACCAACGGTGCAATCAATTGCAGTATCGCCAGAAAAATAACGGTAAATTTGCGTAGTGTTATAAACATACGAACAATACTACCCTATAAATAGATATTTTTTAAATTATCTTAAAAGCATTCTTTAAAACTCAAAATGCACCCTGGCATTATAAAAATCTACAGGACCGCGATCTGCGTTGAAGGCGGGATTGGCTAAATGC
>JANYKK010000084.1 GCA_025361585.1 Methylobacter sp.
TTTAGTTGATCAGTCACATTCCATGATGTACGCGTCTTGCGTTGCGAATTGACACGCCGAAATAAATAATCCCCGCTGAACTTACGCTCCCAAGCCCAGGCATGCGCAACAATCGCTTCCAGATCGGCAAACTTCGGCTTCCATCCCAGTTGAGCACGAGCGCGGGTTGAATCAGCAACCAAACGAGCCGGATCTCCAGCACGGCGCGGCCCATCCACGACTGTCACCTTACTGCCGGTCACTTTTTCCACGGTATCGATCACCTGTTGCACAGAAAATCCTGAGCCATTGCCGAGGTTAAAACGCTCGCTGGCGCCACCGCCTATCAAGTGCTGTAGCGCAAGTAAATGCGCGGCACAAAGGTCAACGATATGAATGTAATCGCGAATGCAGGTGCCATCAGGCGTGTCGTAATCGCGGCCGAACACCTGAATTTCAGGCCTGCGGCCTGAGGCTGCCTGCAGGATCAACGGGATCAAGTGCGTTTCGGGATCATGGCGCTCACCCAACAGGCCGTCGGGATCAGCGCCAGCCGCATTGAAATAACGCAGGCAGACGGATTTCAATCCGAACGCATGGTCATAATCGGCAAGGATTTGCTCTACCATCCACTTCGAGCGGCCATATGGATTGACCGGTCTGTTCGGATGCGCTTCGTTGATCGGCACATAGTCCGGCTCGCCAAACACTGCCGCGGTCGATGAAAAAATAAAATGTTTCACCTCATGAGCCACCATCGCATCCAGCAAATTAAGGGTGTTCGATAAGTTGTTGCGATAATACATGTCTGGACGGCGCACCGACTCACCGACCTGAATAAACGAGGCAAAATGCATGACCGCATCCGGCCGGTGCTTTACGAAAGCCGCATCCAGCTCCGCCTGATCAGCCAAATCGCCCAAGAAAAATTCACCGCCTAGCACTGCGTCACGATGCCCGCTGGAAAGATTGTCGAAGGTCATGACCTCATGCCCTTCGGCGAGAAGCATCTTCACCATGTGCGAGCCGATATAGCCAGCCCCGCCAACCACCAATACTTTCATTTATTCCTCGCTTACTTCTACTTCGTTAGATTATACGCAAGCTCGTCATGCCCGCCGGGAAGCGGGCATCCAGTGCCATGAATGGTAAGCTTAAATCCATCCATGGAGCCTGGATTCCGGCACCAATCTGTCTGGAACAGATTGGCATTAACCCGAAGGGTGTCAGGCAGGATAGCCTGACATGAATCCCTGCCGGAATGACGATTCTGAATATTATGTGTTCATTAAATATGACAAAGTAGAATTACAAACTTCCTGAAAGACCCAACTATCGATCTATCCAGTCCCATAATAAGTAATTCCCTGTTTTTAGATTCAAGCCATATTCCGCTTACGCTGAAGAACGGCTTTAATCATGCTACCGGCGACTAAAGCCGTTCTTGCCAAGCTTATTTATTTCCTCATTGATCTTTTGAAATTCTTATCCAATTTGCTGTTAGCTTCTTGAGATAATTGAGTTGCTCTATCAGCAGAAGCTTCTGCTGCTGCGGATTTAGCTTGTGCGCTGGCTGCATCGGCCGATGCCTGTTTAACAGAAGTATCCAAGCCATTAACTTGGGACTGTAAATTTTCAACATCTGAATTAGTTGCGCAACCGGCGCCCACACATACAGCCAGGGCGATTACTGATACTTTTATTACTTTTTTCATATTATTTTCCTATTGAGATAATTACTAAAAACTACAAATTACTTCGAACGGTTCTGCCGAAGAGGTTTACGACAAGGCGTTAAGCCAGTACGTTTTATGCAGGCTAAAGCATCTGCGAATAGCCCGGGGTAATCCCCTATGTAATGCGCCCAACTTGAACCCGAGCCATTTCAACCCTGTCCGCAACGCTGCGGAGGGAATCAGACTGGGGGCGTGTTTGATCAGATAGCGCATTTCCGAGATCACAAAGCGCAAGCCCTCGCCGGATGCTCCGCCAAATGTCTGTTGCAACCACGCAGTATGGGTGTGGAAAACACCGATATCGAAGTAGCGTTTGAATTCATTCCGAAAATCGTAGTCATGCGAGTGAAACACTTGGGCATCGGCGCAATAAGCGATTTTCCAGCCGGATACCAACATCTTTCCGGCCACATAAGTGTCTTCGTTCATGATGGTATCGACCGGGAAGCCGCCCACCTGCATCAATGCATTGCGCCGATAGGCGGCAAAAGAATTGGATATAAACGCGGTTTTGATGCCAAAGCGCGTCCGGTCTTCCAGGCTACGCAGCTGGCTTTCGACCGGATAATTGAACAGCCGGGCGTGAGCGGCAATCGGCCCGGCGTTCCGATGCGGAAGCTGACGACCGTAAGCCGCGCCGACTCGCTGATCAGCGAACCCCGCCAACAGCCGCTCGATGGCATCGGGGCTGGCCAATAACGCATCCTGAGTCAGGAAGATGATAATATCCGCCTCAGCCAGTCCAACAACCCCGGACTGGCGGGTGCCGCCGTGATTGAATTCCGACTTGGAAATCACTTGCACATCAAAACCGTGGACACGCGCCAAAGCTACAGTGCCGTCGCTGGACGAAGAATCGATCACCAAAAGGCAATCCGGTTTCCGGGTCTGCTGTTCAAACGCTTTGAGCCAGGAATTCCACAAGCTTCCTGCATTCAGTGTGGGCACAATCAGGCCGACCTTATTCATACGAAGCCCCCTTGACCAGTGACTGCGGCAGATTGGCTTGATCAGGTCTTTTCAATACCCGCCAGACTCGCTCCCCAAGTTTGATCGGATCGAGTTGTTGTTCGACATAGTGTCGGCCATTCCACGACATCCGTCCCCACTCCCAGAACTCCAGCGATTGCACTTTACGCAACACGTCGCACACGGAAACCTCGGTTCTATCGAAAACGAAACCGGCCCCATTCGATTCCAGATGATCCCATGCCAAGCCTCTGGCAACTAATACAGGTCGTCCAGCAGCCATGGCTTCGGCCACCACATTGCCGAAGTTTTCTCGCATACCGCCCGCCTCTTCCAAGCCCGAAGGCAATACCAGGAAATGGCTGGACGCTAATAATTCCATGACTTCGCCGCGTTCTAGGTAGCCGCGATAACTGATGGCGCCTTGGGACTGTTCGACCAGCACCTGAAACTCTTCGAAATAATCGCCGTCCACGCTACGGCCTGCAATCTCCAGGCTGTCCTCAGGGTTCCGAACTTTCAACCATGCCCTGATAAAAGCATTGATGCCTTTTTCCTGCTGAATGTGCCCCAGGAAGCAAAGCTTTATGCCTGCACTGACAGGAGGCGCGGCTACTTTAATATCACGGCTGTCGATGCCATTCGGAACCAGCAGGATGCGGGCGTCTTCGCCGAGCACGTTACGGACGCCTTCGGCTTCGGTATCGCTGGTGCAATGCACGGCGATGGCCCGGCGCAGGGTCGGAAAAGTCAACCATTGATAGAACCGCCATTTATGCGGTTTCTGCCGTCGTATCAAATCGACATGCTCGGGCATCAATCCGCCATGCACAGCCACCATGAACGGACGGCGCAACAGGGTGCAAAAAACAGCCGCCAGCGTAGACGGCCAGGTTGCAATACCGTGGATATAGACCACCGGCGCTCGCGAGCATAATTTAAGCAGTTCAGGAATTGCGCCGAGTCCAAAGCCCCAACGCCTGAACCCATAGCAACGATAGAGCCTGACCTCCACCTGCTCTCCTAGGCGTACCTGCTTGGGTCGCATTCGTCCGTCAATCGACTCGTCGGACGCAACCAACACCATCTTGTGTCCCCGTTCCGCCCATGCTTTGGTCAAAACGCTGGCTGTGACGGACACCCCTCCATAACCTTTAGCCGGGGGTATATGTGTGGTAACGATACCTAAATCCATATCATTTCTCCTAAAACATTCTGTGAATAAATTGAAACTGCGGGTAACTCTGTAGGGTACGCATTGCGTACCTTTTTTTAACTTTCACTCAACGCTGAAAAGGTACGCGATGCGTACCCTACTTATCTTTCTTACCTTCCATAAACCAAGAACCCGCGCCATATCCCAACAAGATTGTAAAAAGAATAAGCCAGCCTTTTCGGGTTCAATAAAACCAGAGCCAGCATCATTTTCAGGATGGGCGCGACAAACATCTTGCGAACGATGTAGTACAGAATGAACACATCCTGCTGATTGGCGAATTTTCTGATGTAAGCCCCAATCCCCGTGGAATACATCAGCATTCTTCCTGTTCCCAGCTTGTAGTGATCTTTATCCGGGTGATAAATCTTTATTTCCGGGTTATAAAATGCAGCGCTGCCCGCCCTAAGCAAACGATACAAAAGCTCGAAACCTTCCCCCCCAGAATATTTAGAACCAATCCCGAAGTCGTGATCCAGGTGGAAGTGCTTGCCATCAATCTTTTTCCGGTCGAAAAACTGCGTAAACTCAACCCCCATCATCTTGAAGCGTGAAAAATACTGCGCACTGGGACTGTTAACACCGATGCTGAACCGGCTGGATGAAAAATCGTACGAACCGGCAACCAGAATGGAGATGTTTGGCCGCCTTTTAAACTCATCGACGACTTTCTTCAGGACATCCTTACCATAAGCGCAATCGTCATCGGGAAACGCGATGATCCTGCCTTTAGCCAAGCCTATACCGTAGTCCCTGGCTCTGGCGTTACCGGTAAAATCCACTTTCACGTGCTTCACATCAAGGCAGCTCTTATACGGCTTGACGATAGCGTCAATCTTGCCGTCCTTGTTTTGATCGATGATAATCAGCTCAAATTCTTTATAGGTTTGGTTTATCAGGGATTTCAGAAAATCAGCCAATTCCCGATCTCTTCCCAGCGTCGCTAAAACTAACGAAATTTTCATATCAATCACCTTGCCTGAATACCGGCTTTTGCTTGTAAATAGATCGTTGCCTCATACCAAGTAAACATCAGAGCAAATTCCAACCCTGCAACCCCATCCAAAAAACCGCCTCGGAATACGAAGTGGTATAAAAAACGGGCAATAACCCTAAGCCAGGATCGCCCCAATAAAACGCTTAACCGTCCGCGTGTCGTCATCACTGCCCCCGTTGTAGGCTTAAGCCGCACTTCTTGCGCCGCCTTATCGACATGTTTATGCATCCATTCGACGATCTCGCCATGATAAAAATAGTGATCGTAGGGAATGTCGGAATAGCCGATCCGGCAGGTATTGATCACGGCCTCGCCATGCCCTGTGTGGTTACGGACAAAACCGGTCGTTTCCCTGCGCACCAGTCTTGGGTGATAAATGGGATAGCCGGGCGCGTGATTTAGGCGTTTGCCGCGAAGATAAAGTATCGATGGCACCATCAGCACATCAATCGAGTCAGTGTTTGTCATCCCGGATTCAAACCAGTCGTAAAACGACTGCGGGTAGATTTCGTCGGCATCGACGAACAATATCCAGGGCGTGCTTATATCGCATTGCCTGATCGCAAAGTTGCGTTGCTCGGCAAAGCCGGGCCATGGATTCGTATAAACCCTGCATCCTCGGCTATTGGCTATCGCAACCGTATTATCGGTGCTGCCTGAGTCCACAATCACAATCGGATAGCGTTCAGGGATAGCCGCAAGACAACCCGGCAGGTTGACTTGCTCGTTTTTGGTTAAAATTACAATGGTTAGCATAGATTTATCTGAATTTATGATTAGTCATTCACCACGAAGACACGAAGAAAAATATAAACTTCGTGTCCTTCGTGCCTTCGTGGTGAAAATGCGCTATTTCTTAACCGCATATAGATTAATGTAGATGCCCAGCCCGAAGGTGTGCATGAACCCGGCAAACGGGGCTTGCAAATACTTAATCAACCCGTCAACAAGCGCAGCCGCTCTTCCTTTCAGTCGTAGCCTTTTGGATAATGCGTTGAATGGAATCCGGGTTATCTGCTCCACCTTGACGACCTTGAAGCCGTTTCGCTCCATCAACGTTTTTAAACCATTCCCGGTAAAATAATTGACATGCTCCGGCACCCATAAACAAGCGTTATCCCTGGTACCCAGCAGCTTGACCAAAAACGAATCGTAATTAGGCACGGCGCAAGCCAAAACGCCGCCTGAAGCCAACAGACCTGCCACCTTGCTGATCGCCTGATCCGGTTCGAGCAGATGCTCCAATACCTGCGACATCATCACTACGCCAAACTGCTCCGATGGCTCGTAATTCTCGAACATCACCGCAACCGGCTCATCGCCATTCATGTTTCTGAACACTTCGTTTTCGTACTTGCCCGGATTGATGCTGACTGTGCGATAACCCGTTTTTCTGAGCGCTTGCGTGTAAAAGCCGAAGCCCGAGCCAATATCAAGCGCTCGATCATTACCCGAGGTGTTGAACAGATGGGCTTGCTGGCTCATACGCTCGGCATCCACTTTACAATTAGGAAACTCGGTCTCTCTAGCCAGCACCTCCTCCAGCGTGATCGCTTGGGTCAGCGCTTGGCCTGAATATTGATAAATGGATTGCAGCCATTGCACGTGCGGGGGCCGGTTTAAGAACCCAGTTCCACAGCTTTCGCAGCGGTATATGTGGAACTCCTTGTGATTGTCACTTTCCGTATATTGGAAATTTTTCCTACGCCAATATCTTATTTTCTCCGCTCTACAGGCCACGCATTCGCGCAAAATATCGCCATAGATTCCTGAAACTGCTGATGCATACGACATAGTATTCCCCCTTCTATTCTTATTTGATAAAACGCCTAAGCGCACAAGCCGGAAACAAAATTAAATTTTTCCCTCATTCCCAAGCGCTGCATTCGTCGTTATACACAAGTGCCTACGAGACGCCGTCATTCTGGCAGGGATGCCAGAATCCAGTCACATGGATGTGAAAGCTTGGCAACACCCGATACCTTTAAACAACGGGCAAAGCTCGAAAGTTACCGTCCATGGCACTGGATACCGGCATAACCCACAGGGATGTGGGGAATGCAGATATTGCAGGAGCAAATATCTGTCCATGCCGGTATGACGACTCTCGGACATATTTATATATAACGACAAGCGCAGCACGTGGGAACGAGAACAAAGCAGACATAACTGTCTCAGACCGTTACCCTTGCGTCTGGCGCTTCCTGATCGGCCTGCCCTATTGCAACCCCGACATTCCTCCAGGGTTT
>JANYKK010000113.1 GCA_025361585.1 Methylobacter sp.
TGCTTGGAGTGGAAGACCTTCCGCCCACGGCGGTACTTCGGCCATTAGCTGCTCTAGGCCATGAACGGTGAACTTTTCGGTGTCGGGGACTTCACACACCAATTCATCGTGTAACGGCATGATGACCTTATAGCCCCGGCGCTCCGCTTCAAGTTGACCGTATTTGAACACATCTCTCGCCAAAGCTTGGGTGCAGTTCTCCACTAATTTCCCAGGACTTGTAGTTATGTCGCCCCATTTTTTAGTGAATTGGTCTATGCCCTTAAAGACCAGGTCATTGTTCTTTGCCACTCGCATACCGGGATAGCAGAGTACGTGTCCGCTCGGAAGCGTTATCCGTACCCATTTTCCCGATCTTCGGGCTGAACACTTTCCGAAATGAAAATCCACTCCGGAGGTGAATACCGCATTTCGGCAAGCTTCATCGGCGGCTTTCCACAGGGCTACGGTGGCGGGGTGTTCCCTTCTCCACAGCCGCTTCAGACTTTCTATGGGTGCGTGGGTTTCTGGGGGGAGAGAGCATACCTTAGAGGGTACTTTAAACTGCGCCCATAAATCGGGGGTTCCCGCAGCTTTGGCTTTGGCTCTCATCTCTTTTTCTTCCATCCCCTTAAGCCATTCGTAAAAACTCGCGGCCTCTTTGAGTACTTCGGGGGGTACGGCGGGGCGAACCTGATCCGCTAAATCGGCCAGAATAAGCCCAAAGGCGGTGGCAAAAGTAACGATAGCCCCGCACCCCCCCATATAACCTAGCGACAATTCTAAAATCTTACCTACAAAATTCCTTTGCGCTTTCGTCACTTCGCTGTGGTGGATGCCGAAAGCTTTTGCGTACGCCAATTTATAAAGGTCGGGGCCGGTGCCCGCATCGAAATCCTTGAACGCTTGTATCTTCCAAGTTTCCCCCGCAAGATACGCCAATATTCGGCCTTCGATGTTCGCCAAGTCGGAAACGACGAGCTTCTTTCCTTCTGGCGCGAATATCGTATAGCGTAGCGCGGAACTGGTCAGCCACATAATGTCGTAGCCTAATAGGTACGCGGTATTGTTCTTCAGCGCGTCGATGCCTTCTTTAGTATCCTCGGGGGGCATTAAGTTCTTGGACGGGTAGTTTTGAACCTGGGTAACTCTCCCGGCGTCCCGTTGCGTTCTGGAAGCACCTGAGAATTGGATGGTCCCCCGCAGTCTTCTATCCGCACTCGTTGCCAGCACGATCTTCTTGTACTTCGCCGTAGATGTCGTGCAGGTACTCAGCCTAACTTCCAGCAGTTCCCTTAATGGTGCGGGGATATCTTCGTTCTCGACCAGCCGTTGCAGAGTCGCCTTCTGCATGTTGGGCAGTTCGATACCATACTCGAATAGGATGTGTTTGAGCATTTCATCGCGTTGCCCTGCGGTATCCACGTCGCCATCGGTCATCTTCTTAGTGCTTTTGGCGAGATCAGCTTGGGTAATAGTGATAGCCGCCATCGCGGTGTTCGCCAATTCGAGGTCGATGTACATGCCTCGCGAATTCACGGTCTGGTCGAGATACCACAGCTCAAGTTCGTTCTTATTGTAGGGATAATTCCACTTGGGGATCTTCTTAACAATCTCGCGCATGGCGATTACGTCGGTCTGGCAATATTCCTTGTACTTCTTCCAATCTTCTGGGTGCGTCTGCGGTGTCGCCCATTTTAGCGAACCGTCTTTCTGTTTTTTGGGTTTGCAGAATAGGAAGACTAGACGTTTACCATCCTTAATTTTCCTCGCGTCCTCACGGATTCCTAGCACTTCACCGCACTTATCTAGGGCTGCGGGCAAGCCGTGGGAAAGCGCGGTCGCCATACTGCATCGATAACGCTGAATCGGCAGCTTGATCTTGAGTACGTTCTCAATCACGTTTCTGTCAAACCAAGAGTTGTGGTACCAGAATATCACTTTGGGATTCACAAAGGCCGCTCTTAGATCCTCCGGCATCACTTCGCCGTCCTCTTTACTCCAGACTTTTACAGCGCCTTCCCCGAAAGCGTAGGAGAAGAGCTGTATATCCGTCGAAGGGTGCTCCGCATAGCGGGCGGTGCCGTGGGCTTTAAGATCGCATTCTGACTTGGTTTCGAGATCAGCATAACAGAGGATTTCGGTCACGAACTTTGTCGCTTCAGGATCAGTCTTTAGAATCATTTTTACCCTCCAGTTTATCTGCTTCAGCCCGTAAGCCCTGCGCTTGTTGTCGTAAGTGGTGGTACTCCGGCCCGCATTTATTGAGGGCCTTCTTGTCTTTCGCTGCCGCTATTTTTCGTAGCTCGGCGGGTGAACGGGGTATCGTCATTGCTCCTCCGGCGGATCGTATTCCCAACTTGTATATTTTGTGACCTCTCCGTACTGCGCCGAGGGAGAGGTGGCTCGGTCTTCGGGGGCTTGAATTTAACCTTTTACTTTTCTACTACACTGACACGTATCTTTTTTCGGTCTACGCGGACACCGGCCCCTTGAGATTCTTTCAGGCTTTCGCCAGTAGCTTTTCAGCGTAGGCGATAGCCTTATCGGCATCGATGTTCCCCCATTCGGTTCTACGGAAGGCCCCTTGGATATACCCATGCAGAAAATCGCGTTTTGTTTTCCCCTGCACTGGGTAGTTATCGCCTATCGTATCGAGGTAGTCGATTTCTACGGTAGTCGTCCAAGGTCTCTTGGACTTAACTCCCGTGAAAGCCTTCTTAGTATTCATAGCCAAGACTCCGGCTAGATGCTGTTGTTCGGTATTTGTCAGGTTCATCGAAAAGCTCCGTGAAATCCCGCCGTTTTAGGGCGGGGCTCTTGATTTTGCATGGCTATTGTCCTATAATAATCATTAATCCTAGAACCGCAGGGCTTGCGGGGTTAGCCTTTGGAGAGAATATAAATCTTGCGTAGCCAGTCTGCATAAGTTGTTCTCGTTGAATTAGGAAGTTCTCAGTAGTGATATTGGGAATCCCCCGCTCTTTAGGCGGGGGCGGAAGTCAATTTAGCTTCATCATCAGAGCTTTCAAGTCTCCCTCATCCTTAAGTGAGATTACCGTCAGTAATCGGGGCTTATCAAAAGCCAAAGGAACTGTTGAGACTATGTAGTGCATGTTATGTTCGATATAAATATCGTTAGGTGTGAACCCGAACACCGCCTCGCCATTTGTACCGTAAGACCCGTCTTCGGAGGGACTGGGCAAAGATATGGTCTCTATATATCCCGCGCTCCTGCCTTCAACCAGTTGCATCGTATTGGTCAATTGGCTATTAACGCTGGATATCTTATTAACTTGGTAATAACCGACGGGTTCTGACACACCTTCAATGAAGATATACATGTAAAACATTACCGATCTGTCGTTCTGTAACTTAAAACGCTTTATCAGATTGTCGCGTTCCAGCGACCAGCTAATTTTTGGAGGTGGCTGGACAGAGAGTAGATTCTGTTGGTTTATTTCTGTCAGGGCCTGTTCTTGTAGCGCGGTTTTATTATCCAATGTGTTATCACACCCGAACAGAAGGGCGCTCAGTAAAATAGCCATTAATATTTTTTTCATTTTAGTTCCTTACAAACAGTCGTATTGGGGTTGCTTTACGTTTAATTGTCGCGGCAGTTCTTTTGATTTCCACACATTGAAATTTATTAAAGCCGACTTAGCGTTGTATTCGCCGATCCATCTATTTAGACTATTTCTTAATGCCAGCAACTGTTGGGATTTGCTAAAATCCTTAAACATTTTATCGTCTTCTTCTATGACAAAAAGATTACAGTAATTTTGATCGATTTGTAGTGTCGTGTTGTATATCTCTTGGAATTCTTGATACCGCACCAACCCGGTGTCAACCGTCTGAACGGTTCTCGACAGGAACCAAGAGATGCCCGATAGGATAAATAGGACCGCTATTACCCATAAAAACACTTTTTTACCTTCAGCCATTAGTTTCTCCAGTTAAATTAAAGCCGCCTGTGCGGCATAGTTAGGGGCGAAATTCGGGGATTTTCTAAATCCCTTCGTTGGGCGGTATTCAAATCCGAGCATCCCGTGCAAATGCCCCTCCTCCGCCCCGAAGAGCGGAGGTTTATCGTTTAGATCAAATCTTCGTCCGCGTCTTCCGAATATCCCAGATCGTCCAGCCCAACATCCGACGCCGGAGCTGCGCCTCCGAACGATTCGCCGTCTTTCACGAATTGCACGTTGATAATAGTTGCGCGGATACCTGGGTAGGTTCCATCTTGCGCCCAAATATCAACAGTCGCATTGACATAGCAACCCGCATATATTTTTCCATCTTCCGCAGTAATCGGGCTTTTATTTCGGTCAACTACTACCGGGCGGCCATCTTTCAGTTTACGAGTGGCGGAAAGCGCCATGTTGCCCGCGAAACCCGCATAGTCCGCCTTGCGATGCCCGTCCATGTAGCAGAACTTGTTTGGAATGCCGACTAGCCCTGCCAATTTGGCTTTCGCTTTTACCCCCCATTTAGCTGCGGCTACCTGATCGATCATCGCTTCGATCTTTTTGTGGGTTTCGCTGGCAGGATCTACCAAGAAGGCTGTGCTATAGCGGTGTTCGCCCTGGCCGTCAAATTGTGTAGCTTCCCACAATTCTGGGAAGGCGATACGTACATCTCTTAATACTAATGTTGTCATGTGTATATTCCTATTTTAAAGTAAATCATCAATTTCGTCGTGGTCTATCAAGTCCTCGACGGTAAATTTTGCCAATTCGGGCAGCAGCGCTAAATCGTCATCGTGCGGATTTATCGAAGGCCGTTTGTCGGACATAGGTGCTATTTGGGTTTTACCGTCTGCCCTAGAAATCAGCGGTTCAACTTTCGCCCACAGTTTTGGCCGAGCCTTTTTCAGGGCTTTCTCCATCTCTGTCGGACTCTTGACCGATTTGTCGTACATTTCATCCAGCTTTAACCGCATCGATTTTAAGGTCAATTCGGCTTCTTCTTCATCCTGCCACTTCCTGTTACCTTGCCGTCCTTTTATCAGTTTCCATTCAGGGTGTTTTTGTCCTTCCAACATATCGGATAGCATCCGCGCCTCGATAGCCTTGATCCAGTCTTCGAATTTCCCTTTGGCTTTATAAATTGCCGCTAGGGTATCAAAATCCAGAGTCGGTATCTGGGCGATAGCGTCTACTACGACCTCATCCAGATTAGCCAAGCCCTCCGCTGTCGCGGGAAGTACTGCAATATCCGACAGGCATTCCTTGGCTAGTGCCGGGCATTTACCTTTCGCTTTACACCATTGGCAGCCCTTTTCCGAAGGGGTTAGATACGTTTCTTCCCACTCCTTCTGATCGTACAGCATGTTCGGCGTATTGAAGAATGCTATCGCCTCCTCCGAACGCTCTACCGCCACCTTCGCGTCTTTGGTGAACGCTTCCAGATACTTTAGGTTACACGACCAATCCGGGGAATCCGGCGCGGACTGTAGCCGAGGCTGGAAAATGTGCATTTCCACTTCCTCTATGCCGTCCAGGTCATACAGCATGCTCAAATCTTCCAGACTACCCGCAGAATAGAGCATCATCTGCGGGTTCTTCACCACGGAAACTTCTTTGAATCCATACTTCAAGTCTACAATAATCAACTTTTTAGGGTGGACGATGATGGTATCCGAGGTTCCGAAGGCCCCCTCGACTCCTATCGCTCTGCTGAAGTGAACTCGCTGCTCAACTAACAATTCCCCCCCTTTGGCCAATTTTGTTACGTAGCTGCAATAATTCGCGACGTAGCCAACCATCTCCTGTGTTACTTTCCACCGACTACGCTCTTTTGCGCCTTCGGGTAAAGGTTCACTTTCAAATACTTGGCCGTCGCGTTCCCCCCTCTTCTCCCAGCAAACTACAGTTCTGCCGTGAAAGTCTCGGGGCGAGACTCCTTTCTGTAGGCATTCCGCGCCCAAGAAATGCGCTGCGCTACCCTCATCCGCGTAGGGGCTATAAGTATCGGGGATACCAACCTCCATCGCTATTTTACCTGCGCAGGTCATCCATCCCACAGCGCCAGAGGCACTATACCGGTGGTGCTGCGCTACCCGTTCTGTAGTCATAGCTATGCCCGCGAGGCCATGTGAACCGCTTCGTCCCAATCCGCTGCTTTTATTTCAGAAGCCTTCCCAGCGCCGAAATGTTCTAACAGCTCGAGTAAGCCGGGGCGATTCGCGTCGGATAATACCTTCAGCGCTGGTCGAACATACTTAGCAAAGTACGCCTCGTCCCGTTCCCCTTCTGGCAATACTGGAATTTCTGCGGTAATATCTTCGAAGTCGTCCAGTTCATCGACAGGAGGTGCTTCCTTCTTAGCCGCAGGTGCTTCCTTTTTAGCCGCAGGCGCTTCAATGTTAAGGTATTTGCCCACTACGACTACCAAATGGTTGATAGCGATTGTTTGCGCTTGTAGCGCCTCAGCGTGTTTATCTAATGCGTCTTCTAATGCCATAGTTATTTCCTCTAGTTTGAAGTTAAATCGGTTCTCTTACCCGACGGATTGCAAATCTACAGGATTTTTTTCATCGTGTCAAGTGCTGCGATAATATTTGCAAAAACTATTTTCGTATGTTAGCTTATGCTACAGTTTATAACATAGAGTTAGCCGGGCGCGACCCGAAGGACTGAAAATGAAAACGAAGATTATTGCCACATATGCGTGAACCTAAATATTCCCCCGTTATTAGATTAGATGCTTGGCTCCAACGGGCGAACGCTCGTATGCGGGCTTCTTTGTGCGATGCTGTTGACATCCCTTCGGGCTTATTACGCCATTGGGCCACCGGGCGCAGGAATATGTCCGCCCGCATGGCGGGTAAATTATCGGAGGCTTCCGAGAAGGTTAGCCTAGACTTTCCCGATGCCCCGATTCCGTTGACGAGAGGCGATCTGTGCGCGGCGTGCCACGCTTGTTCACACTTTATCGAAAGCCGAAAAATATAACACACCCTTACAAACTGGATACCTATGTCTAAATCAGATCAAGGGCCGCGTTTTCTCGAAATTCCGGTGACATTCCTGCCGAATGTGCGGAATCCGTCTCGATTCGAGACTATCCCCCTGAAAAAGGCTTTAGGGCAGATAAAGAAAGGAACGTACAAAGAACAAGTCGAATCCGCTCAGTCTGAGCTTCTTCTAGGGGACGATGGCGAATATAAACGCAAAAAGAACGCCCTCCCTTCCTACGCTTTTCATGGCACCTTCGAAGGGAAAGTGGTCAACGCCAATCTTAAAAACGCTAGTGGGTTAGTACATGGGGACGTGGATGGACTATCCCTGGAGAAGCTGATCGCGATCCGTGAACGGCTGATATCTGATCCGACAGTCGCCTTCGTATTTAAGTCCCCTAGCGGTAATGGCCTGAAATTCGCCGTGAGGGTGAACCCTGACGTGATTATCGACGATAGTACGTTCAAGATTGCTTTCGCTAAAGTCGAAGATTATTGGGCTACCAAAGGGGTCACGCTCGATACTTCGTGCAAAGATGTACGAAGGGTCTGCTTTACCAGCTACGATCCCGATCTCTACTACAACGCTGCGCCGACCCTATTCCCACTCGAGATAGTGGTGCCCAAACTAGAGGCCGTATCGGAAGAACTCCCCGTCGAAGGCTATACGCCGATCACCGAAGACTATATCCTGCCGGACGTTACGCTAGCGAACGCCGCTTCCTTCTTGCCTCCCGCAGGAGAGCAGAACTACGCAGAATGGCGGGATGTGGGCGCGGCTTTGCACCACCAGTTCAGCGGTAGTAAAGAGGGGCTGGCGATTTTCGATCAATGGTCGCAGAACGTCCGCGAGTATCAAGGTTCTGACGATGTAGAGAAACAATGGAACGCTTTTGGTAAACGGTCTTCGGGTAAAGTGGTCACGTTCAAGACCCTCATGCAGGCATACTATAAACGGATAACTCCGGTTATTGATCTATCCTCGGTTAAGAAGGCCCACCGATTACTCGAAGAGTGTGAAGATTATATGACGCTGACCAGCATTATAGCGCCTAAACTTTGGAAACTCGCCGATAAGAACGTCATCCTGGAAAAGGATTTCCAAGCGTTACTAATTGCCCGATATTCCGAACTTCGCCCCGATGATACCTTGAGTAAACCCGAAGCCCTTCGCGCCATGAAGACTAAGCGGGAAAAAAAAACTCCGCGTGCGGCCGCTTCCTTTGACATAGACAACGAAAAAACGCCTTTATGGGCGAAGGGTTGGGTGTGGGTATCGGGGGACGAAAAGTTCTTCAATGTCGAGACTCGCATTACCTTATCGTCGTTGGGTTTCCGGGGGCACTATAACTCCTGTCTTCCGATGGGCGACGATGCCCCAAAGGATGCCGCCGAACATTTGCGAGTGAATAACCTGATCCCTAAAGTCATGAAAACCCTATACGCCCCGAATTTTGATACGCTGTTTACGTATTCCGGGGTCGAGTATGTGAATACCTATAATAATAAGTACCGCGCCACTGTCCCCGATACGGTGGTGAACCAACATTATGTAGACACTTTTAAGTTACACCTGTCCAATTTGTGCGGCGAATGGAACCGGGAAGCGCACTTACTGGCTAATTTTTTAGCTTACTGTACGGCGGAGAGGCCATTGAAAGTTCGTTGGGCACCTTTACTGATCGGCACTCCGGGCAATGGCAAAAGCTTGCTGCATACTTTCGTCTCCTCCGCCATCGGCATCGAACATACCAAGGCGGTACCCAATTCGGTGATCGCTAATAGCGCGACCAGCGGGCAGTCGGGTTGGGCCGAGGGGCATTGTTTCGGGGTCATCGAGGAAGTCAAGATGCACGGGCATAACCGCTACGATATTTTTAACAACCTCAAGCCCTATATAACTAACGACGTAGTACCCTGCCGTAAACTTTACGAGGAAGTACGCAACATCCCGAATACGGCCAACTGGATGGCTTTCTCGAACTATCAAGGCGGTGCGCCTATTGAAGACGGGGATCGTCGATACTTCGTTATCATCTCCGAGTTCAAACCCAAAGAAGGTTCGGCACGGGAACAGTATTTCAAAGTTTTGCACGAAGCGATCAGTAAAGGCGCGGGGGATATAGTGCGTTGGCTTCGAGATTTGCCCCTACATGCTGATTTTAACCCTGAAGGCCACGCGCCTATGACTGAAGACAAAAAGACTGTCATAAGGCTTACTGGAGACGATTTGCCGGAAAGAATACTGGAAGTTATGGAGGACGATAACGACCCTTATTACGGGCCTTCCGTCGTGCTGTTTGATTCGTTGTTCGTGCGGTTAGCCGGTGGCTTTCCGGGCTTGAAACTTGATAGCCCTTATAAACTGACCACGACTCTAGCCGCCATGGGCTTCTCTAATTTAGGAAGAATTCGCATCGAGGGTGGGCGGCACTCCATCTGGTGCCGGAGAACTGACGGCGCTCCGCCTACCCAGAAATGGGGCAAACAAATTATTGAAAATAGAATCGCTAACAAAGCAGAGGATTTATTGTGAATAGCGAAGAGCTGATTGGCAATGGAAAAACTTGCCTCATTGTATAATTAATAACATGCTGAAAATATATAACACCCTGACCCGAAAAAAAGAACCGTTTAAGCCGCGTATAGCAGGCAAAGTCGGCATGTATGTCTGCGGCATGACGGTTTACGATTATTGCCATATCGGTCATGCGCGGGTCATGGTGGTGTTCGACACGGTTGCTCGTTATTTTCGCTATCAGGGTTATCAGCTAACCTACGTGCGCAACATTACCGACATTGACGACAAGATCATTCAGCGCGCCATTGAAAACGGCGAGGACTACGGCAAGCTGACCGAGCGGTTTATCGACGCGATGCACGAGGATGAGCGGGCGCTGGCTGTTTTGCCGCCCGACCTTGAACCGAGAGCAACGCAGTCTATCGACGACATTATTGCGATGATTAAAACTCTGATCGATAAAGGGCTGGCTTATGTCGGCGCCAATGGCGACGTGTTTTACGCAGTGACCCAGTTTAAGGATTACGGCCGTTTATCGGGCAAGAATCTTGACGATTTACAGGCTGGCGAACGAGTCGATGTCGATCTGGCCAAACGCAATTCGATGGATTTTGTGTTGTGGAAAATGGCTAAAGCCAATGAGCCTTTCTGGGAGTCGCCGTGGGGCAATGGTCGCCCAGGCTGGCATATCGAGTGTTCGGCGATGTCTACCTGTTGTCTTGGAAACCATTTCGACATCCACGGCGGTGGTATAGATTTGCAGTTTCCGCATCATGAAAATGAGATCGCCCAGTCGGAAGGCGCGACCGGCGAAAAGTTCGTCAACCTATGGATGCATAACGGCTTTGTCCGCGTCGATGATGAGAAAATGTCTAAGTCGCTGGGTAATTTCTTTACCGTGCGCGAGGTATTGAAACGCTACCATCCTGAAATAATACGTTTCTTTATTCTCCGCAGTCATTACCGCAGCCCTTTGAATTATTCGGACGAATCGCTTAATGATGCAAAAGTGGGATTGGATCGGTTTTACATTGCTTTGCGCGATACTTTGCCGGATGACAAAATTCCTGAAAATTTTATTGTGCTAGATAATTATAAAGTTCGTTTTGAGCAGGTGATGAACGATGATTTTAATACGCCGGAAGCATTGCCCGTTTTATTTGGCTTGGCTAATGAGTTGAACAAAGCTAAAAAACAAGGATCTGAAGATAAAATCGTATTAGCAGCTACTTTGAAATATTTAGGCAGCTTGCTGGGTATATTACACAACAATCCGGATGATTGGCTAAAAGGTTGCAGGGAAGCTGAGTCTGGAGCAGAACAAATCGAACAACAAATCCGGGTCCGTTTAGGGGCAAAAAAAGCCAAAGACTGGGCTGCGGCGGATAAAATCCGTAATGATCTGAAAGGCCAAGGCGTGATTCTGGAAGATTCGCCCGACGGTACCACTAGCTGGCGGCACAAATGATG
>JANYKK010000131.1 GCA_025361585.1 Methylobacter sp.
ATAGCCTTCGTCTTCATGCTCATCGTGCTCGTCTTCAATCTCGCCGACGATTTGCTCTAACACATCCTCAATGGTGACCAGCCCTGCCGACTGGCCGTATTCATCGACGACAATGGCCATGTGATTGCCATTGGTGCGCAACTCTTTAAGCAGCACATTCAGACGTTTGCTTTCCGGCACAACGCAGGAAGGCCGCATTATTTCATGAACTTTCAGGGTTTTATTTTCCAAGATGCGAACCAGTAAATCTTTGGCCAGCAACACGCCGACCACCTTGCTCCGGTCACCGTCAATGACCGGGTAGCGCGAATGCCCAAATTCCGTAACCAACGGCATGATGGACTCCAGCTCGGCGTCTTTAGGTACGACCACCATTTGAATGCGCGGAATCATAATATCCCTGACCCGCATTTGGGACACCTGCAAAACGCCTTCGATCATCGACAAGGCATCCGTGTCCAATAAGCGTTTTTCCCGTGCTTCCCTTAATATTTCAAGTAGATCATCGAGGTCTTGCGGCTCCCCAGTCAGTAGCAGGCTGATTTTATCGACCCAACTTTTCTGCGGGGAGTTTCTACTTGGGGGTTGTTCATCACTCATTTATATCGCCTCACTATAGGGATTGTTTATATTTAATTTATTCAAAATTGCTATTTCTTTGTTTTCCATCAGCTCGGCTTCGGTCTCGTCGATATGATCGTAGCCTAACAAATGCAGTACGCCATGCACAATAATATGCGCCCAATGATGCGCTAATAGCTTGTCTTGTTCCAGTGCTTCTTGTTCCAACACCGGAGCGCAAATGACCAAATCGCCGAGCAAATTCAGCTCGATGCCCTCGGGCAGGTCGGCCGGGAAACTGAGAATATTGGTCGGGCCTGATTTATGGCGATACTGTTGATTAAGCTCGGCGCTTTCCTGTTCATCAACAATCCGCACCACGATCTCGGTGTCTTGTTCGTAATCATCCAGCGCCGCATCGACCCAACATTGAATTTGTTCCCGATCCGGCTGGTTTTTCGATTCAAAAATAACCTGGATTTCTATGTCGTTCACGACTCGGCCCTAGGTGACTTCTCATTGCTTGCCTTTTCGTAGGCTTCGTAGGCGCAAACAATGCGTTGCACCAACGGGTGTCTGACCACATCACGGGCATCGAAAAAGGTAAAACTGATGCCGTCCACATGCTTTAAAACTTCAAGCACGTGCCGCAAGCCGGACATCTTTTCGGAAGGCAAATCGATCTGAGTCACATCGCCGGTCACAACGGCCGTCGAGCCAAAGCCCACGCGAGTCAGGAACATCTTAATCTGCTCGACAGTGGTATTTTGCGCCTCATCCAGGATAATGAACGCATCATTAAGCGTTCTGCCGCGCATAAAAGCCAACGGCGCAACCTCGATAATGCCTTTATCAATCATTTTCTCGACCCGCTCAAATCCGAGCATGTCGTACAGCGCGTCATATAAAGGCCGCAAATAAGGATCAACTTTTTGCGCCATATCACCCGGCAAAAAGCCCAGCTTTTCACCAGCCTCTACCGCAGGACGCACCAAAATAATCTTCCTGACTTTTTCACTTTGCAAGGCTTCAATAGCGCAAGCGACCGCCAGATAGGTTTTGCCGGTTCCGGCAGGTCCAACGCCGAAATTAATATCATAAGTCATGATTTTCCGCAGATATTCTTGCTGGTTAGCTCCTCGCCCCCTAATCATCCCGCATTTGGTCTTGATACTGACGTTTTGCTGGGACGATGTTGCTGGCGCATCCAACAATTCATCAATTGATGCATCCTGCATCGCTAAATGAACCAATTCGGCAGTCAATTGTTCTGTCTGTGTGCTGGCAAATAGTTTGTGCATAACGGCGCAAGCCGCCTTGACTGAGTTGTCTAAACCGGTCACCTTGAACTGATTGCCGCGATTGGCAATCTCGACCTGAAGACGCGATTCGATCTGCCGCAAATGCTCATCGAATTGGCCACACAAATTGGACAGCCGGTCGTTATCGGCAGGGGCTAAAGAAATTTCTTGTGAAATCATAAATCAGTTGTTACTAGCAATTTTATCAATAGAGGCATCGATTATCCGACCGCGTAAAGAATTAGGCAGCGCCTCTGCAATCAGCACATCGACAAACTGCCCGACCAAGCGGGGATGACCGATAAAGTTAACGACCCGGTTATTCTCGGTTCTGCCCTGCATTTGCAACGGGTTCTTTTTAGACTGCCCTTCAACCAACACGGTTTGCACGGTACCGATCATGCTCTCGGAAATAGCCGCCGTCATTTCATTGATGCGCTGTTGAAAGCGTTCCAAGCGCTGCTTTTTAACTTCTTCCGGCACGTCATCCGGCAAATCGGCCGCCGGTGTTCCGGGACGCGGACTATAAACAAAACTGAATGACAAATCGAAGCCAACTTCTTCGATGAACGATAGGGTTTCCTCAAACTCGACCTCGGTTTCGCCGGGAAAGCCGATAATAAAATCGGACGACAGGTAAATATTGGGCCGTACCGCACGCAACTTACGGATAATTTCAATATAATCGGCGCGCGCATGGCCCCGCTTCATCATTTTCAAGATATGGTCGCTGCCGCTTTGCACCGGCAAATGCAGATGGTCGACCAGTTGCGGGATTTCGGCAAAGGCCTCAATCAATTCATCGGTGAATTCCATCGGATGTGAGGTGGTAAAACGAATACGATCGATGCCCTCCACCGCTGCCACATAATGCAGCAACAATGCAAAATCGGCTATATCGCCATCGTCCATGGTTCCACGATAGGCATTGACGTTTTGGCCTAACAGGTTGATTTCCCGCACCCCTTGCTTAGCCAATGAGCTGATTTCAGCGATCACGTCATCTAAGGGGCGGCTGATTTCTTCGCCACGGGTATAAGGCACCACGCAAAACGTACAATATTTGCTGCAACCTTCCATCACCGAAACAAAGGCTTTCGGGCCTTCGGCTCTGGGTTCCGGCAAGGCATCGAACTTTTCTATTTCAGGAAAAGAGACATCAACCACCGGCTTTTGCTGGTTGCGCGCCTGATCCAGCAGCTGAGGCAAGCGATGCAGGGTTTGCGGCCCGAACACTATATCCACAAACGGCGCTCGTTTTTGGATAGCCGCGCCTTCCTGGCTGGCGACACAGCCGCCGACACCGATAATTACGTCAGGACGCTTATCTTTAATCTTGCGCCATTTACCCAAAGCCGAAAATACTTTTTCCTGCGCCTTTTCGCGTATCGAGCAGGTATTCAGCAATAAGACATCGGCTTGCTTGGGGTCGTCAATCAATTCAAATCCATGAGAGGCATTGAGTACATCCCGCATTTTATCGGAATCGTACTCGTTCATCTGGCAACCGTTGGTTTGAATATAAAGTTTTTGTGTCATATTTTTAATAGTTAAATCACCCGGAAATTACTGAAGGCTAAACCCTGGCTCTAAAGCCCGTTTTTGATTTTATAGGAACGGAACGGCGGTGCTAAGCCACCTGCTAATAATGAAAAAAGCCCTGGACAATTCGACCAGAGCTTAGTTAATGATAGTTATTATAACCTGAAGACGGTTTAAACAGAAAGTAGGTTGGATTAGACGCGTCTTTTTGCGTCGTAACCCAACAGGTACTGCATTAATTTGCGGGTTTACGGTAACTCGACCTATAAACTCAGGAAAGCCTTGTCCTTCAATTAAAATTCTTCCCATTCATCGTCACCAGCCGCCTGTAACTTAGGCTTCGCCTTGGCGGCCGGTCTTGTGCTGATCGAAGCCGAAGTAACTGGACTTTGACTTACCGCCGGCATGACACGGATAGGACTTGAGGTGCTGTCAACAGTAAAGCGGCCTACTGTAACCGATAAGTTTTGCGCTTGTTCTTCCAGTGATTCCGCAGCAGCCGCTGCCTGTTCTACCAAGGCTGCATTTTGTTGGGTCACTTCATCCATTTGTCCAATAGCCTGATTGACCTGTTCAATGCCGGATGTTTGCTCAACAGAGGCGTTTCTGATCTCGGACATGATGACGGTAACACCGCGAATCGCGCCAACAATTTCTTCCATGGTTTTACCGGCCTGGGCAACCAGTTTAGTGCCATCCTCAACCTTTTCTACCGAATCGCCAATCAAGTTTTTAATTTCTCCGGCGGCAGCAGCGGCGCGTTGAGCCAGATTGCGAACTTCTCCAGCCACTACGGCAAATCCACGTCCCTGCTCCCCGGCGCGAGCCGCTTCTACTGCGGCGTTAAGCGCAAGAATATTGGTCTGGAAAGCAATGCCGTCAATCACCGAGATAATGTCCACAATCTTGCGTGAGGATTCATTGATGCCTTCCATCGTCGTTACAACTTGGCCGACCACTGAAACGCCCTTGCCCGCAATATCCGTCGCGCCGACAGCAAGCTGATTGGCTTGCTGGGCGCTTTTCGCGTTCAACTGCACGGTGGCAGTCAATTCTTCCATGCTGGCCGCAGTTTGTTCCAGACTCGCCGCCTGCTCTTCGGTACGATGCGACAAATCATTGTTGCCAGCTGCAATTTCTTTAGCCGCGGTGTTGATATTATTGGTGGAATCCTTGATTTCCCCTACCAATCCCCTAAGATTTTCCACGGTGCCATTCATGCCGGCAATCACTGTGCCAAAGGTACCTGGGTAGGACTTGTCGATAGTTTGGGTTAGATCACCTTCAGATAATGCGCTCGCAATAAGGGATATGTCATCCAGGCTGCCCAGGGCATCAAGCGAGAGATTAATGTCATCTTTCAATTTGGCGAGGTCGCCACGCCCTTCAGCCCGAACACGCTGACTGATATCGCCTTGAGCAACACTGCCCATGACTTTGCCTACATCGCCCAACATCGTTTGCATCGTCTGCATGGCTTGCATGGCGTGGTCTACAGCAATTTTGTACTCGCCTTCGACATTAACACTAACTTTTTTACTAAAGTCGCCCGCATCTATGGCGTTCATAAGTTCGGTGATGGCGGTGGTGGTGATAGATAACGTTTTTGCGACGGCATTAAGTTGTTTTAGAGCTGTCGCAAAACCGCCATGTAGTCCTTCCGGATAGCTCTTTCGAGAAAAATCGCCATAAATAACATAGGCCATCGAATAATGCATATCTGTCTGCGCTGTTTCGACCTGATCCATCAAATCATTCAGCGCCCAGGCAACCTTCTGAAGTGCTCCATCTTTCCCGCCAATATGGGTAACTCGTACATCGACAGACCCTTGTCGCCATTCATTACTTGCGTTATATAACTTCGTCAACAGCAATCGATCTCCTGCTGTTGCTTTACGCCAACCCATGACGGATAAAGCCGAAGCAGCCGTCAACAAAGTCAGCACGGCCAATCCGCCGCCATATTCGACTCCGCTCAAGGCAAGCACCCACACGTAAACCAACAAGCCTACCCAGCAAAAAGCTACTATCGCTAATGCGAGTTTGTCATTATTCCTAAAGCGACTGTAATACATTGATCAGCTCCTCGTAAGTAACACCCTTGTCTTTTAACACACCGCCCAATACTGCGCCTGAAGCCGCCATAGCATCCTTTGGCCCAGCGTTCCGTTCGGCATCCAGCATCGCGCGATACACATCTGTCACTATGGGAATGGCCTTGGGGTTAGGCATACGGCGCACCGAAGTGTATCCTATCTTTTGTTTATTTTTATCTATCAGCGGCGCCACATGGGTAAACACCCAGTAAAACCCGCCATCCTTTGACATGTTTTTAACAAAGGCAAAAATCTCCTTATCTTCCGCCAAATAATCCCACAACAATTTAAACACCACTCGCGGCATATCAGGATGGCGAATAATATTGTGCTGGCTGCCTAAAAGCTCTTCTTCATCATATCCCGAAAACTCGATAAAAATCTCGTTACCATAGATAATCCGTCCAGTCAGGTCAGTTTTGGAAACGATGAAATCATTTTCCCGCATCACCCGCTCCTGACTTGTCGGGACTATATCTTTTCTCTTCATTATTCTTCCTCGGTAATTGCTCCATGCAAGTAAGTCGTCAGTTAATTATTTTGGATAACAAAATCCTGCAATCCTTAATTAGAAAACCTTGTCTGCCAGTTTATTTTTATCAAACCTCAGATAATATAGTCATGGGCTATTAAAAACTCATCTATTACTGAACTGCATTTAATAACATAAAAAACCTCACCAATACTACCTTTTTGTGTTTGCCGCATGTAAATTGATCCATCGTTCCTCTCTTGCTCGGGCTACATATTCTGTGATCCCCTACAAAGAGCTTATTTTTGCGACAACCCCAAATTTTGGATGGCCCAGATAATAGACCTCATTCAGTTTTATGGGGCGCTTTTCATTTAACCGGTAAAGTAGCGTCTTGCCGGAGCCGTCTCCCGAATTAGCAGCAAGCTCCAAATCAACCATCATCTGTAATCCTTGCCCCTGTTGCATCTGGACATAGCCATTCAACTTGCCGTCGGCACTCTGAATATGAACAGGGGCGCTTATCCCCCCTTCCCCAATAACCGGCTGAATCCAGGCAACATGTAAGATAGGCTTATAGGCCGGATTTTTCGACAAAGCCGTATAACTGTCGTCCAGCGTTGTAACGTCCGGTTTTTTATAAGCCGACAGTTCCGTCAAGTCGGACGGCCACTGTGTTGGTTGCGTAGCCGGCTCAAATACCTCGGTAGTGGGCATGGCCTGAGTGAATACGATCAACTCTATTTGATACGTCCCGCCCCCCTCCGCTAAAACAAGACTGCTAGAAAGCCCCAGCATTGCCGCCAAAGTGTAGATCATTATTTTTTGCATCGTCATTTTTCAACCACCGCTTTTACCGTTAATTTCCCCAGCAACTCGGTTATAAACTCCAGCTTCTGCTCAGTCGTTTCAAACGGTTTTGTAAACCTTAACTTATCCGCACCGTCGAATTTATAAACCTGCGCTTGTGTTTGTATCAAGGAAATCAACTGCTCGGTATCAATGTTAGGCGTTGCAGAAAAAATAATGCGCCCGCCGCCTGCGTTAGCCTCTATTTTCTTAATGCCCAGCTTTTCGGCTTGTTGCTTCAATTCGGTAACACTGAACAAAGTCTTCACTGGCTCTGGAAATAAGCCGAAACGGTCGATCATTTCCACCTGCAACTCGCGCAAATCGTCCTTGGTTTCGGTATTGGAGATGCGCTTATACAACACCAATCGGCCATGAATATCCGGTAGATAATCTTCCGGAATCAACGCCGAGGTTTGCAAGTCGACTTCCGGCCCTCTGTCCATTGGGGTGTCGAGTTCCGGCTGTTTGCCGGATTTTAGCGCATTGACCGCGCGTTCCAACAACTCGGTATACAACGTAAAGCCGATTTCCTGAATTTGCCCGCTTTGATCGTCGCCGAGCAATTCCCCCGCGCCGCGAATTTCCATGTCATGCGATGACAGCATAAATCCGGCGCCCAAATCGCCGGACGCTTCGACCGCTTCCAGCCGTTTAATGGCGTCTTTGCTCATTAAGGTAAGCGGCGGCACGACAAAATAAGCGTAAGCCCGGTGATGCGATCGCCCCACCCGACCGCGCAACTGGTGCAATTGAGCCAGCCCCAGTTTATCGGCGCGATTAATAATAATGGTATTGGCGCTGGGTATGTCGATACCGCTTTCAATAATCGTGGAACACAACAACAAATTGAAACGCTGATGATAAAAATCCAGCATGATGCGCTCCAGCTGGCGCTCAGGCATTTGCCCGTGCGCAATTTCAATCCGCGCTTCAGGCACCAGCACTTGCAGTTCTCTGGCCATTTTCTCCATGGATTTAACATCGTTATGCAAAAAGAACACCTGACCGCCGCGCTTAATTTCACGCAAACAGGCTTCCCTGATCTGTGCATCGATCCATTCGCTGATAAAAGTCTTGATCGCATGACGATTCGGCGGCGGGCTGGCGATAATGAAAATGTCCCGGAGACCCGACATCGCCATATTCAAGGTGCGCGGGATCGGCGTTGCAGTCAGGGTCAGCATGTCCAGCTCATTGCGCAGCTTTTTGAAATGCTCTTTTTGGGTCACGCCGAAACGGTGCTCCTCATCGATGACCACCAGACCCAATGACTTGTATTTGATCTCTTTCGACAACAGCTTGTGCGTGCCGATCACTATATCGACCTTGCCTTGCTCCAGATCGTCGGTAATCTCTTTTTGCTGCTTGAGGCTGACAAAGCGCGACAGCACTTCGACCCGCACCGGCCAGTCGGCAAAGCGGTCGCGAAAATTCTGATAATGCTGTTGCGCCAGCAAGGTGGTCGGCACCAATATCGCCACCTGCTTGCCATTTTGCACCGCAATAAATGCCGCACGCATCGACACCTCGGTTTTACCAAAACCGACGTCGCCGCAGATCACCCGATCCATCGGATGAGGACTAGCCATATCTTCAAGTATCGCTTCGATCGCAGTCTGTTGATCGGGCGTTTCTTCAAACGGAAACGCATCGGCAAACGCCGCATATTCGACATTTTCAACCGCAAAGGCATGACCTTGCTTGACCGCTCTTTTGGCATGAATCTCCAGCAATTCCGCAGCAACATCCCGGATGCGCTTAATGGCTTTTTGCTTGACTTTGTTCCACTGGTCGCCGCCCAGCTTATGCAGCGGCGCATTCTCGGTGCTCATGCCGGTGTAGCGGCCAATCACATGCAGAGCCGAAACCGGCACATAAAGCTTGTCGTGATTAGCGTATTCCAGAGTCAGAAATTCCGACGCGATGCCGCCAATCTCCAAAGTCTGCAAGCCTAAATAACGGCCCACGCCATGCTCCTGGTGCACGACAGGCGAACCAATGGTCAATTCATTCAGATTATTGACAATATTTTCCAGCTCATGTGCACCGGATTTGCGCCGTCTGCGCCGTTGCTGCACTTTTTCGCCGGACAACAGGCTTTCGGTGATGATCGCGATAGCCGGATTTGTTAACCACAAGCCATGATCCATCGGCGCAACTAGAAGGCACGGCGACACTTCGGACTGGAGAAACTTATCCCAGCTTTCAACCTGCTTCACGATAATTTTGTACTGCCTTAATTTGTCCATTAAGGCTTCCCTGCGCCCCGCCGATTCCGCAACAAACAAAACCTTACCGGCAAAACCGCTGACAAACTGCTGCAACGCCTGGGCGGGTTGCTCCAATTTTGCATCGATAGTTACATTGGGTAACTGGGAACAGTTGAAAACGGTACTATCTTCGTTGGCGCTTATGCCATCAACAATAATCCGGGCAAATGCGGCAGTTCTTTGCGCCAGCTCATCCGCCGATAAAAACAACAGCTCCGGCTTCAACAGCGGCCTGTCAACATCGTATTTTCTTTGCTGGAACCTGTCCTCAGCTTCAGCATAAAAAGCGCGTGAAGTTGCATCAAACGTATCCGACATCACCACAACCGCCGATTTCGGCAGGTAATCGAACAAGGACGCCATTTGATCTACAAACAACGGCAAATAATATTCGATGCCGCCGGGGGTGATGCCTTTGCTGACATCCAGATAAAAATGGTTTTTGGGCGAAGTTTCCGGGAAAGCGTCCCTGAAAGCTTGGCGGAAATGCTTGATGGCTTCATCGGTAAACGGGAACTCCCGCGCCGGGAATAACTGGATTTGGTCAATTTTTTCCAATGACCGCTGCGTTTCAGGATCGAACGTGCGGATCGATTCGATTTCCTCATCGAATAATTCAATGCGGTACGGCGCCTTGCTGCCCATCGGAAACAAATCGACTATCGAACCCCTGACCGCAAATTCGCCATGCTGGTAGACCTGAGAAACGCAATGATAGCCAACGCTTTCGAGCTTGATACGGTTCAGCTCCAGGTTAAAATCATCGCCGACCTTAACTGCGAAACTGTTCGCCAGCACATGCTCACGGGGTGCCAGCCGGTGCATCAATGTCGTTACCGAAACCACCAGTGCGCCGCGTTTCACCTGCGGCAACAAAGCCAGGGTTTTGAGCCGTTCCGAGATAATTTCCGGCAGCGGCGAGAACACATCGTAAGGCAAGGTTTCCCAATCGGGGAAATTCAAAATGGGGTGTTCTGCCTGCAAGAAGAACGATAACTCATGCTCAAGCCGCAACGCAGTCTGATTATCCGGCGTGACAATAACAAACAGGCGATCTTCATTTTTAATGGCGGATGCCAACGCCAGCGAATCGCCGCAGCCTGTCAAGCCCGTCCAGATCAGTGCTTGGTCTTGTTTTTGCGGAATTTTCGGAGAGAAAATTAAATTATTAGCCATTAAAAAATCTTATATCTCGTTGCCACGTGGAATATGCAGTTAAGGCGCACTGCGCCACAAATCACAACCAGCCGTACAGACTGGAATCATTTCAACATTATAGCCGCATAAGCAGGCTGATGTACGAGCTATAAATAAGAGAGCAACTCATTGCTTGTATGCATGTAATTCATCGCATCGCCTTTTAGTTACGACTTGCAATAAGGTACAATAATTTCGAGTTGTGCCAAGTACATCCCAAGACGACATGAACAGCAACAAACCATCGCCTGCCGCCATGTTGATCAAATTTCAATCAAACAAGAGGTAACATCATGAAAAAAAGTTTGTTTCTGACTATTGCGCTGCTGGTTTCCGGCAACGCATTCGCCGCAACCGATCATTATGTATTGCGCGATGGCGACTATGTTCGCCACTTAAAAGTCACCAAAATCAGCGACGATTACACTGTCGATGCCGATGTAGACTTCGAGTCTGCTGCCGATAGCACCCACTGCTCCGAAAGCATTTCCGGCAAAGCCAAAAGCACCGGTGAAAACGAATTGCTGCTGAAAAAACATTCCGAAAGCGCAGCCAGTTTCTGCGAGCTGAAAATCAAACTCAGCCCAAGCGGCGCGAAGGTTGAAGAATCCAAAGATTGCAGCACCTTTACCGTAAACAAATGCCACTTTTCCAGCGGCGACAAGGAACTGGTTAAGGTTAAATAATCCACATGTTCGTCATCCCTGCATGGACTGCCGGGATCCAGAAGCCATGGATGGCAATGTTAAATAGCGCATCCTATGCCCTACCCAACAATATCTCAATTGATATAAACATAAGGAAGAGCCATGAAAAAACTTAATATCCTACTGATACCAACAATCATTGCATTACTGGCAGGATGCTCAAGCGCCCCAACACTAGGCGACCAAATGGTTGAGCGCGGCAAAAACATGGTTAAAGAAGGCAATACAGAATTGGAACAAGGCTCAATAATGGTTCAGCAAGGCAAAGCCAAAATTGAGCGCGGAAACCGGATGATCGAAGACGGCAAACAGATTGACGCCAAATAATCTCTCTTTGCTGCAAC
>JANYKK010000234.1 GCA_025361585.1 Methylobacter sp.
TTTTATTAACAAAAGCAAATTGATAAAGCAAAATAATATTGTCAACTTTGCAAGTCAAGTTGAATCAGAAAAAAATGGCTGCGGTCTTTAATAAAGCCTGGATCCGTGGGGTAATTTTCTCGATATAATCAAGCTTATCATGTTTTCCCTATGTAAAATTGCTGAATGGTCATGACCGTATATAATTTTGAGTTGCGCCTTCTGGGTGCGCCATTTGCAAATCTTTTTATATAAAGACAAGCTCATTTTGCCTCTCGGATTTTGGCTAAAATATTCCTTCAACATGCTATTCAAAGGCAAATTTTGTAAAGATTTTTTTAGGTTTGAAATTTAAACCTGCTTATCTCAAATGCTTTTGTCTTGCACGGCCAAAGCTTATTGAAGCCATCCTTCTGCAGCCGGTATACTATTCGATAAGCGGGCTATCCATTTAACGCAAGTTGATCCAACATATAGTATTTTCGAGGCATGTCAATAATTTTTAGCCCGATCGCGGGGATTGATTATCCACGGAATATGCAAGAGTTTGACAGTTGGTTCCCGGATGAGGCAGCATGCCGTGAGTATATTTTTCGCATACGATGGCCTGATGGGTTTCGATGCGCCAAATGTGAAAGTTTCTCTGCTCCTTGGATTACAGCTCGGGGCTATCTTCATTGTCGTGACTGCGGGAGCGAAATTTCGATTATTGCGGGAACTATCTTCGAGCGAACCCACAAGCCTCTTCGAATATGGTTCCAAACAATGTGGCTTGCTATGAGCCAGAAGGACGGAGCAAGCGCACTTGGTCTTCAACGCGTCCTCGGGTTAGGCAGCTATCAGACCGCTTGGACATGGTTACAAAAGCTCAGGCGCGTCATGATCAGACCCGGACGTGAGCAACTTCACGGAACGGTAGAAGTTGACGAAACGTACGTGGGCGGTGCAGAAAGAAAGGGAAAGCGGGGTCGTGGTACTCATAATAAGGCAATCGTTGCCATTGCAGTTGAGGTGTTTAAGCCTAAAGGCTTTGGGCGTGTTCGAATGCAGCGAATTGCAGATGTATCGGGAGCTTGTCTTGTCCCTTTTGTTTGCAATGTGGCGGAAGTTGGCTCTGAAATTGTGACAGATGGATGGGGTGGATATAATAACCTTTCTGATCGAAAGTATCAGCATATAAAGACTGTAATATCAGAGAGTGGAGATCCGGCGCATATTGCTATGCCTGGAGTTCACCGCATCGCAGCACTTTTAAAACGCTGGTTGCTCAGTACGCATCAAGGAGCAGTGAGTGCAGAGCATCTTGACTATTATCTTGACGAGTACACATTCAGATTTAATCGTCGAAAATCTAACTCGCGTGGAATGTTGTTCTATCGTCTGATGCAGCAAGCCACAGCTACAGCAGCCGTTCCTTATCGGCAAATAGTTGGCGGACACAACAAGGGGTAGCGGCCACTTGCGTTAAATGGATAGCCCGCTTAATTTTATTGATGAGCTAAGGAGGGTTCTCCTATGAAAATAAGCTACAGTTACTCTATTCTCCGCTATATCCACGACATTGTCACCGGCGAATTTATCAACGTGGGGGTTGTGCTCTTCGCGCCGCATGTGCGGTTCCTTGGCTGCCTCTGCTCACCAAGATATGGTCGACTTTCAAAAATGTTCCTATCTATTGATGGGAATCATTTTAAACAGATAACCCGCTATATCCAGGATCGCATTGACGAAGAGGGGCAGCGGCTTATTTCCGAGCTTGCTCTTGAAAAGCTGCCGCAGACGGTTACCGGTTTCACCGCCCGCGTCCTTCCTGTCGATGATAGCTCTCTGCAGTTTTCTCCGGAAGCATACGGGATAACCGATGATCCGGCGGCAACCCTCGAAAAACTTTACACGCGACTTGTCGATCAGTATTGCGACAAAGCAAACCGCACGGAGCGAGATGAAGACGATGTGTGGAAAACCTTCAAGAAGCCGCTTGAGGAGAAACGGATTCTGGGTCAGTTGGTTCCCCATCAAATTGTTGGGCGTAAC
>JANYKK010000291.1 GCA_025361585.1 Methylobacter sp.
GTTGAAACCGCAAAAGCCTACAGCTGTAGCGAATGGCGTAACGGCTGCAAAATGACGATCTGGAAAACCGTCGCACATAAAAAAATTACCGCAGCGATGGCCAAAAAACTACTCAGCAACGGTGAGACCGGGATGTTGAAAGGTTTTAAATCCGGTAAAGGCACCGACTTTGAAGCCAACCTGAAACTGGTCGACGGTAAGGTTGAAATGGATTTTGCAGGGCAGTAATGGAATCGGGCCGGGCAAATCTTAGTACATTTGTTTTTCCCGTTTTAGAGAAACTTTAGAATTCTGATTTTGCCTATTTTTAAACAGCTTCAGAAGGGCCAGTGTAATATATACCTACCGCATATCAGATTTCGGCATCCTCTTCCTTTTCGATCATGGAGGGGACTAAAAACCGACGATGATAAGCAAAAAGTATAAGCTGCCACAAAATGGTAAGGACTCCAACATGGATAAATCAACCGACGCCCACGGACTCTTTCCTCTGAGGACTGCGACTGATGCCGATAGATTATTCCCAATCATCGGTATCGGCGCTTCGGCTGGCGGGCTTGAAGCGCTAGAACAATTTTTCAGTCATATGCCTGATAACATGGGTATCGCTTTCGTTGTCATTCAGCATCTCGCCCCCAATCACCAAGGTATGATGCCCCAATTGCTGCAACGAGTGACGGCGATGACCGTGTTTGAGGCCCAAAATCACATGCAGATAAAACCGGATTATATTTATGTAAACCCTCCGAATAAAGAACTGTCCATCCTGCACGGCACGCTTTATTTGCTCGACCCGGTTGCACCACGGGGATTGCGCCTGCCTATCGATGCTTTTTTCTATAGCATGGCCGAGGACCGGCACGATCAAAGCATCGGCATCCTGCTTTCGGGCATGGGTTCGGATGGTACATGGGGCCTGCGCGCCATCAAGGAACAGTCCGGCTTGGTACTGGTACAGGATCCTGCCGATGCCAAATGCGACAGTATGCCGCGTAGCGTTATTGATGCGGGGTTGGCCGACATTATCGGCACTGCGGCAGAATTGCCTCAGCACCTCATTGATTATCTTCAGCATCCCGCCAGAAATGTTTTTGCCGGTTTAGACTCGGTATTAGAAAACAATTCACTGAGCGCACTCGGAAAAATTGTCGTGCTGCTACGCACTCAAACCGGCAATGATTTTTCGCTGTACAAGAAAAGCACGCTATACCGCCGTATTGAACGTCGTATGGAACTGCACCAGATCGATCATATTGCCAGCTATGTTCGTTATCTGCGTGAAAATCCGCAGGAGCAGGATATATTATTTAAGGAATTGTTGATCGGCGCTACCGGCTTTTTTCGCGATCAGTCGGTATGGGACACCCTAAAGAACGAAGCCATACCCGCGCTGCTGGCAAACTACCCGGACGGCAAGACCATAAGAGCCTGGGTACCGGCCTGTTCCACCGGCGAGGAAGTCTATACGCTGGCAATCATTTTCATCGAAGCGATCGAACAAGCCAAGCCTCGCGTCCACTATTCTTTACAGATTTTTGCTACCGACCTCAATGCGGATGCGGTAGCCCATGCACGCCAGGGATTTTACGCGGCCCATAGTGTGATCGATGTTTCACCGGAGCGTCTGTCCCGCTACTTTGACGCCGAAAACAACGGTTATCGGGTAAAAAACGAACTTCGCGAAATGATCATCTTTGCGCCGCAGAACATTATTAATGATCCGCCGTTTACCCGTCTGGATATACTGAGTTGCCGCAATCTGCTCATTTATTTTTCCGCCGTCTTGCAGGAAAAATTGTTGCCGCTGTTTCAGTATGTGCTAAACCCGCATGGCCTGCTGTTGCTGGGTTCTGCCGAAAGCATCGGCAATTTTGGCTATCTGTTCACGCCCTTGGATCCCAAAATTCGGCTCTACCGGCGTATTGACAACCCTTTGTCGAAACCCGAAGTGGATTTTCCAAACAAAAGATTTATCGCTATGCCCGCTGTCAGACAGGTCGTTGATGACGCCGACTTACCGGCCAATCTGCAACAACTGATGGATCACACACTGCTTGAACAATACGCCCCGGCAGCGGTGCTGGTTAATGCCGAGGGCGACATCCTTTATTTTAGCGGCCACACCGGCAAGTATCTGGAGCCTTCTGCAGGTAAAGTTAATATGAATATTTATGCGATGGCGCGCGAGGGTTTGCGTCAGGCGCTGACCGGTTCGATCCGCTTAGCGTTGCAGAACAATACAGCGGTACACCTGAATGGACTGAAAATAACCGGGGAAAGCAGTGCATATACTGTTAATGTGACCGTACAAGCTATCGAGCGGGTACAGGCACTGCGCGGGAAGGCTATCATCGTGTTTACCGACGTTGCGACGGAGCGTATCCGCAAGCGCGGCTCCAAGACCCCGCAGTCCGAGACACTGCAACAGGCCCAGCTGGAAATACAAGCCTTGCACGATGAAATACAGTCTTTGCAAGAAGAACTCAAAGCCAGCCATCAAGAGCACCAGTCTGTAAATCAGGAAATGCTTATATCCAAGGAGGAAATGCAATCAATGAACGAGGAAATACTGACTGTGAACGTGGAGCTGCAAGCTAAACTGGATGCGCTGCTGTGGGTCAACAACGACATGCAGAATCTGCTTAACAGCACCGAAATTGCCACAGTGTTTCTTAACAATAAATTGCATCTACGGCGCTTTACCGTCCATGCCGCGCAGATTTTCAGACTGCGACCGCAAGACGAAGGTCGGTCGTTATTCGACATCGTGACCGATCTGGACTACCCGTTGTTGCAGCAGGATGCAACAGAAGTATTGCGGACGCTGGTGGTTTCGGATAAACAAATACAGACCCATGACGGGCGTTGGTTTGATGTGCGCATCATGCCTTACCGCACCATGGAAAATATAATAGACGGCGTGGTGATCACCTTTGTCGACATCAGTCTCGCCAAAAGCCTTGAACTGGCGTTGAACGAACACGCGATTGTGGCAATTACCGACCAGAAAGGCGCTATCACTTATGTGAACGACAAGTTCTGCGCCATCTCCAAGTACTCGCGCGAAGAACTGCTCGGACAGGATCACCGTATCATCAATTCAGGGTATCACTCCAGGGAATTCATGCGCAACCTGTGGCGAACCATTGGTCATGGGCATACCTGGAAGGGAGAAATCCGTAACCGGGCCAAAGATGGTTCTCTCTATTGGGTCGATACCACCATCGTCCCTTTTCTTAACGCAAAAGGCAAACCGTATCAGTATGTCGCTATTCGTACAGTCATTACCCACCATAAGAAGAAAACCGGGGGTGTGCTGCAAGAAAATTCGGACGCAAATAATAGTCCCTGTTCCGGAATTTATTTGTAGGGTGGGCAGAAAAGCATTGCCCACCCTACCTCTTTAGCCTCGACTTTCGGGGTTAAAGCCCCTCCCACATTCAATAAAACAATGACTTAAAAGTCGCTAAAATTGTGTCATCTTTTCAAGAATACTTTCACAGTCTCTTTTCTGTCTACCGTTTTATTAGCAACACAGCACAGCACATTACATTGATATGTGCCATGGCTTACTGTAATATTTCTCTAAAATGCTGATCACAATTTACAGAGATAACGCGTGACAAAAAAAGTCAAACCAGTTACCAACACCAGCAACCTGCGCCGACGCGCCGAACAACAGCTTATCCAGCATCAGTCAACCGTATTATCCGACATTGAAGCGGATGCAAAAAAACTGCTGCACGAACTACAGGTTCACCAGATCGAGCTGGAAATGCAGAATGAGGAATTACTTATAGCGCAGGCAGAAGTGGAAGCGAACCTGAAACGCTACACCGAACTCTATGACATGGCGCCGGTCGGCTATCTTACGCTCGGACGCGACAGCACTATCCATCAGATCAATCTCAAGGCCGCCAAGCAGTTGGGACTATTTCGTGCCCAGCTCAAACAGCAACGGTTTTCAATCTTCATCAGCGCCGACTCCCTGCCGGTTTTCAACGACTTCTTGTCCGGCGTATTTGTCAGCAAGACGGCTCAAAGCTGTGAACTAACCCTGCTTCCTGTCGACCAGAGCCCAACACTGATTGTACAGTTCGAAGCTATTGCCAATGATGACGGCCAGACCTGTCGCGTGATACTCGTCGATATTACCGAGCGTAAAGGCAATGAAGAGAAACTGAAACTCGCTAGTCTGGTTTATCAGGCAATTGGCGAGGCCATCATGGTGGCGGATGCCGACAACCGGATTGTCACCGTCAATCCGGCTTTTACGGAACTGACCGGTTACACATTGCACGAAGCTGTCGGTCAATCCACAACGTTGCTCAAATCGGGGCACCAAAACGAAGCGTTCTACCAGATCATGTGGCATGCGCTGGAAACGACAGGACATTGGCAGGGTGAAATATGGAACCGGCGCAAGAACGGCGAAACATACCTTGAATGGCTGACGATCAACACCGTTTATGATGACCAAAACAAGGTGCAGCACCGGGTCGCGATGTTCTCGGATATCACCGATCAGAAACACGCAGAACAAACCATCTGGCAACAGGCCAACTTCGATTCGTTGACAGGCCTCCCCAACCGGCACATGTTTTACGAGCGTCTGGTGCAGGAAATGAAGAAATCCCAACGAGTGGGCCTGCCGCTGGCATTGCTGTTCCTTGACCTCGATCATTTCAAGGATGTTAATGATACGCTGGGACACTGCAAAGGCGATCTGCTGCTCAAAGAGATGGCGCAACGCCTGCTTAATTGCGTGCGTAGTACCGACACCGTCGCGCGTCTGGGCGGCGATGAGTTCACTATTATTCTGGCTGAATTACAAGAGCAAGACAGTATTGAACGCCTTGCTCAGGACATTCTGTGTCAGCTCACCAAACCGTTCGAGCTAGCGGGCGAAGTTGCGTATGTATCGGTCAGTGTCGGTATCACCTTATATCCTGAAGATGCTGATAACATTGATGTGCTGATAAAAAACGCCGATCAGGCCATGTATGCCGCAAAGGATCAGGGCCGCAACCGTCGCCATTACTTTACCGCTTCAATGCAGGAAGCCGCGCTGACTAGAATGCGGCTGATTAATGATCTGCGCACTGCACTGGCCGAACAGCAGTTCTGGCTGGCTTACCAGCCGATTGTGGAATTGACCACCGGTGCCATCCACAAAGCGGAGGCGCTGATTCGCTGGCAGCACCCGATCCGCGGTTTGATCAGTCCGGCTGAGTTTATCCCGGTCGCCGAAGCAACCGGCATGATCATCGATATCGGTGAATGGGTATTCCGTGAGGCGGTCCAACAGGCGATGCAATGGCGTACCGAGCACCATGACGATTTCCAGATCAGCATTAATAAATCACCTGTGCAATTCCAAAAAGAGGGCAACGGACATCTTGCCTGGTTCGAGCATTTGCGCGAACTCGGACTGCCTGGACAAGGCATAGTCGTAGAAATTACCGAGGGACTGCTGATGGACGCCGGGGCTTTAATTACCGGTCAACTGTTGGCTTTTCGCGATGCCGGTATTCAAGTATCGCTGGATGACTTCGGCACAGGTTATTCTTCATTGTCTTACCTGAAAAAATTCGACATCGACTATATCAAGATTGACCAGTCGTTCACCCGTAATCTCAGTCCCAATGCCAATGATCTTGCTCTGTGCGAAGCGATCATTGTGATGGCGCATAAGTTGGGCATCAAGGTTATCGCAGAAGGCATAGAAACGCAGGAGCAGTGTGATTTACTGATTGCCGCCGGTTGCGATTATGGACAAGGCTATCTGTTTTCAAGACCGGTGTCCGCTGATGACTTTAACAAGCTGCTGGTTACACAGGCTGAACGGTATTAAACATTCTAGATGTTTTATTCGGCACCACCGTGGCAAACTGGCTGCCGGAAGAAAAATAACCGGTTAAAACCACTCCAAACGATACAAATCCGGGCGGCGATTGGCGAGATTACGAGCGGCACCGCGTGTGCGGACTTGCCTTAATAAATCCAAATTAACATCGGCAATCAAAGTCATTTCGGTGTTAGGCGTCGCTTCCGCTAGTATCGCATCATGCGGAAACGAAAAATCGCTGGGACTGAAAATGGCCGCTTGCGCGTATTGGATGTCCATATTCTCAGCGTGCGGCAAGTTCCCGACACTGCCGGTAATCGCGACAAAACATTCATTTTCAATGGCGCGGGCTTGAGAACAATAGCGTACCCGTTGGTAGGCGTTTTTGGTGTCGGTCCAGAACGGCACAAAAATGATTTGCGCGCCTTGCATGGTTGCCAAGCGAGCCAGTTCAGGGAATTCCGAATCGTAACAAATCAACACCGCAATTTTGCCGCAATCGGTATCGAACACTTTTAACGCATCGCCGCCTTGGACGCCCCAGCATTTGACTTCATCAATCGTGACATGGATTTTGTATTGGGCTTCAAACGTGCCGTCACGCCTGAGCAGCCAGGACACGTTATAAAGTTCATGATTGCTGTACTCAGGCATGGAACCGGCAATAATGTTAATGTTGTAGGACATTGCCATATCCAACAAACCATTGCGGATTTCGCTGCTGAACCCCGCCAGAGCGCGGATCGCGTCGGGCGGGTTTTTGTCGTTGAACAAACCCATCAGCGGAGCGCTCATATACTCGGGAAACAGCACGAAGTCGGCATGGTACCCGGCTACCGCATCGATAAAAAACTCGGCATGTTTGAGCAATTCCTCGACGCTGGTCAAGGTGCGCATCTGCCATTGCACCACGCCCAAACGGATGATGTTTTTGGCGCCGCCAATCGAGGGCGTTTTCTCGACATAATCGAGATTGACCCATTCAAGCAGGGTCGCAAAGCCTTTCGATTCGGCGTCGACCGGAAGATATCCGGTTAACAGCTTGCGGACATGGAAGCCGTTGAACAGCTGGAATGAAAGCACCGGATCGAATATCTCCCGGTTTTTGACTTCTTCGATATAACGCACCGGCGTTAAGGTATCGGCGTATTGGGCATAGCCGGGAATCCGTCCTCCGGCGATAAATCGGCGCAGGTTCAGGTTGCGGCATAATTCTTTGCGAGCATCATACAGTCGCCTGCCTAAGCGCAGACCTCGGTATTTCGGATGGACAAAAATATCGACGCCGTACAAAGTGTCGCCCAACGGGTCATGATGGGTCAGATAACCGTTACTGGTAATTTGAGCGTAAGTATGGACATCGCCAAAACGGGAATAATCGACAACCATGCTTAATGCGGCGGCCACCAATTGGCCGTTGTCCTCAATGACAATCTGCCCTTGGGGGAACCGGGTGATTTGGGACGTGTACTGGTCTTTCTTCCAGGCCCCGCCCAAATTACCGTAGACATGCTCCATCAAGACTGCAATATTGTCGTAATCGTCCAGAGTCAGATGCCGGAGCAGAAGCTTATGCTTTTTGATTTTGTCTTTTTTCATAGACAAAAAGTATAAGCTTACTTTTTGACGGCTTTATGACAGTGTGATTATTCTAACAGCTGAATAGTTACGTTTTTAAGAATTAGGGCGACCGGTTTTGAGTTTTTCAACCTGCTCGACGGCTTGTTTGAGATCAGCAATGTTTAATTGTGTTAACAACTGGAGTCCTGCGCGAAGCAGTTCACTTTTTTTAACATGGATGCCTGCCGCCAAGCAGGTTTTCTTGAGTTCTGAAATTTTCAGGTAATCATGTTCAGGAAATGAAAAGCTATCCCTGATGACTTTTTCTTTAACGGGTTTTGTTTTTTTAACCGAGGTTGGTACTTTTTTTACCGGTATCGTAGCGGCTTCTTTGGTTTTTGTAGCATTGCCGGATTTTGCAATGGGGGGCTTTGTTGCGGTTTTTTTGGTTGCTTTTTGCCCTGGTAATGGTTCGGCAACCGGTTTATTTTTAAGTGGTGCAGTAGTGGTTTTTGGGGATTTGGGTTGTTTTAGGCTCATTATTCATTTCCTTTTATTAAGTCGTATACAGTATAGACGGTTTACACTGCTTTGCAGTTTTATTGATCGCATGTGCTCAATCGGTTGTCATACGGGCGTCACAGTGAGGAGGTTTAATAGCCGACATTAACCCCACTTTCGGATATAAAAAACATGACCACCGAACCGACCCAGCTACCCCAAGAAGAAATTAACAAGATTAACGCCTACTGGCGTGCTTGCAACTACTTGGCGGCGGGCATGATTTATTTGCGCGACAACCCGTTGTTGCGCGAACCGTTAAAAATGGAGCATGTGAAGAGCCGCTTGCTGGGGCATTGGGGTTCAAGTCCCGGCCTGTCCTTCGCCTATATCCACCTCAACCGGCTGATTAACAAATACGATTTGAACGCTATTTTTATGGCAGGCCCAGGACATGGCGCACCGGGCGTGCTCGGCCCGGTCTATCTGGAAGGCGCTTATAGCGAAACTTACCCGAACAAGAGCGAAGACGAACACGGCATGCGCCAGTTTTTCAAAGAGTTTTCCTTTCCGGGCGGCATTGGCAGCCATTGCACACCGGAAACACCAGGCTCTATTCATGAGGGCGGCGAGCTCGGCTACAGCGTTTCGCATGCATTCGGCGCGGCTTACGACAATCCTGATTTGATCGTTGCGGTGATGGTCGGCGATGGCGAATCCGAAACCGCGCCGCTGGCGACCTCCTGGCATTCCAACAAATTCCTGAACCCGATTCGCGACGGCGTGGTGCTGCCGATCCTGCATCTTAACGGCTACAAGATCAATAACCCGACCATTTTGTCGCGCATCTCTCACGAGGAGCTGGAAAACCTGTTCAAAGGCTACGGCTGGACGCCTTATTTCGTCGAAGGCAGCGACCCGGACACTATGCACCAAGCCATGGCTAACGCCACGGAGCAGTGCGTTCTGGAAATCCGCCGCATTCAGCAGGAAGCGCGTAGCAGCGGCAAGCCGACTCGTCCGCGTTGGCCGATGATCGTGTTGCGCAGCCCGAAAGGCTGGACTGGGCCGAAAGAAGTTGACGGCAAGAAAGTGGAAGGCTTCTGGCGCGCTCACCAAGTGCCGTTGGGCAACGTGCGCGACACGCCTGAGCATTTCAAACAGCTGGAAGACTGGCTGCGCAGCTACAAACCGGAAGAATTGTTCGACCAGGATGGACGATTGTTGCCGGAACTCAAAGCCCTGGCACCCAAGGGCGCACGGCGCATGAGCGTCAATCCCCACGCCAACGGCGGCCTGTTGCGCAAAGCCCTGCATATGCCGGATCACCGCGACTATGCCGCTACGGTGACCAAACCGGGAACCACCAGCGCTGAAAACACCCGTCCGCTGGGCAAATTCCTGCGCGACATCATGGGCCTGAACATAAACAATTTCCGCGTGTTCGGCCCCGATGAAAACAGCTCGAACAAGCTGGACGATGTCTATGAAGTCAGCAAAAAAACCTGGCTGGCCGACTATCTGCCCGAAGACGCCGATGGTGGCGAATTGTCGCCGGACGGGCGGGTCATGGAGATGCTGTCCGAGCACACGCTGGAAGGCTGGCTAGAAGGTTATCTACTGACCGGTCGTCATGGTTTTTTCTCCACCTACGAAGCCTTCGTGCATGTGATTGATTCGATGTTCAACCAGCATGCCAAATGGCTGGCGATGTCCAAGGAAGTCCCTTGGCGCGCGCCGGTGTCGTCGCTGAACCTGCTGATTACTTCCACCGTTTGGCGTCAGGATCACAATGGCTTTACGCATCAGGATCCGGGCTTTCTCGACGTGGTAGTGAACAAAAGCCCGGAGGTGACGCGCATCTACCTGCCGCCGGACGTGAACTGCCTGCTGACGGTTGCCGATCACTGC